>CBFDDG010000042.1:0-16856 GCA_965603505.1 uncultured Phycisphaerae bacterium
GATCCTTCTGGTCGAGGGCACCGATGACGAACACGTCCTCAAGCACATCTGCGGCAACCGAGGAATTCCACACCTCGACGATGTCAAGCCGCACGGAGGCGTCGAAAGACTGCTGGACAGCGTACCCGTACGATTGAAGGCAAGCGAGGATGGCGACATTGTTGGCGTTGTCATTGACGCTGATGCCGATGTGGCCGCTCGTTGGCAATCGTTGCGCGATCGGCTCATCCGGGTGGGATATACCGGCGTGCCGGACAGCCCGGCGCCGGAGGGTACCATCCTTGACCCGCCGGCCGACACCTTACTCCCTCGCGTCGGCATCTGGATCATGCCGGATAACCAGACCAAGGATATCTTGGAGGACTTCCTACGCTTCCTTTTGCCGGCCGGATCACCCTTGTTCGATCATGTCACCACAAGTGTGGCGACCATTCCCCCGGGCGAACGGCGTTTCCGTGAACTGGCCAAACCGAAGGCGTTGATTCATACCTGGCTGGCGTGGCAGGAAGAACCGGGCAAACCGCTTGGGACGGCCATCACGGCCCGCTACCTTGACCCCGGTGTAGCCGAAGTAGACGTCTTGGTGTCCTGGCTGAATCGACTGTTCTTCCCATGAGCCAGCACCGGGAAAGAACGGGGGGACAGTCACCTGCTGTCGCATTCCCTTGCCTTATTTATCCATCAGATCGCGCACTCTCATGCCCATGGTACCCACTTCGGCCCCGCCACATCTATCCGGCGCGTGGAGGGCCGGGACTCTCATTCGTCGTAGCCTCGTCAGGCGGGATTCGCTCGGAACGATTATGCCGGATACGGGCGGGAAAGACAAGGGAAAGAGAGGGCCGCAGGGGGCAGGAGAAACGAGGGGCCACCTGAGGAATCCTTGGGCTTCCGCCGGGCCAGGAAGAATTGATTGTCTACACAGATTGAGCCCGGAAAATGTACCTGCCATTCGTACCTGGCACCTTCAATTCTCCACGCCCACTCCGTATTGGCGACGGTCTCCTTCGCGGCTTCGTCCGCCTCGGGCGACTGCCAGGAATTGTTGCCATGGCTGAAGAATCACAATTCCTGCCAGTTTCCCCCCTTGATCTGTATTTCACTCAGCGGTATAAGCATTCCTATGGAAAAATCAAAGACACTATCAGCTATCGGTTCATCTCGTCGGGAGTTTCTCAGGGCCTCCAGTGCCGCCGCCATTGGTGGTGCTCTGACAAGTCCCTTGGTCCTGACTCGGAAAGCCTCCGCGGCCTCGTCTCCGGGCGATTCCCTGAGAGTAGGGCTCATCGGCTGCGGGGGACGCGGTTCCGGCGCCGCCGCACAGGCCCTGTCAACTGGTGAAGGCGTGGTCCTGACGGCCATGGCGGACGCCTTTGAGGATCGCGTGCAGAGCAGTCGCAAGAACCTCGCGGGCAACGAGCAATTCGGGCAACGCGTCAAGGTCCCCGACAGTGCGTGCTTCGTGGGCCTGGACGCTTACCAGAAAGTGATCGATAGTGGTGTGGATGTCGTTCTCCTGGGCACACCACCCGGCTTCCGGCCGCAGCATCTGCGAGCGGCAGTCGAGGCTGGCAAGCATGTCTTCTGCGAGAAGCCCATGGCCACCGACGCCCCCGGCGTGCGATCCGTCCTCGAGTCCGCCGCCAAGGCCAAAGAGAAGAACCTGGCTCTGGTGGCCGGCTTCTGCTGGCGGTATCACCTGGCGCGTCGTGCCTTTTACGGGCGGATTCACCAGGGCACCATCGGTGCGATTCGCGCCGTCTATGCCACCTATCTGACCGGACCGGTGAAACCCATGCCCCCGGCCGACAGGCGTCCCGCCGGCATGAGTGATGTTGAATGGCAGCTCCGCAACTGGTACAACTTCGTCTGGCTGAGCGGCGATGGGCTGGTGGAGCAAGCCTGTCACAGCGTGGACAAGATTGCCTGGGCGATGAACGGAGTCGTCCCGCTCAAAGCGGTGGCAACCGGCGGTCGCCAATTCCCCAACAACGAAGGCAATATCTTCGACCACATCGATGTCTTCTACGAGTTCCCGGACGGCGTCCGGGCGTTCATGGCCCAACGTCAGATCCGCAATTGCTACAGCGAAAACTCAGACTACATCATGGGCGCTGACGGCGTAGGCACCATCAAAGGCTGGAACGATCCCGTCATCACGGGCAAGGAGTCTTGGCGCTATCGCGGTCCCAAGTCCGACATGTACCAGGTCGAGCACAACGAATTGTTCGCTTCGATCCGCAGCGGCCAGCCCATTAATGATGGCGTCTGGATGGCTCACAGCACGCTCATGGCCATCATGGGACGCATGGCCGCCTACACCGGGAAGGAGATTTCCTGGACCGAAGCCCTGAATTCCGAGAAGAAACTCGTACCCGACAACTTAACCTGGGACATGGACTTGCCCATCAGGCCCATGGCCATGCCGGGACAAACAGAGTTTGTCTGATCGTTTTGCGGTCAGGTCCCGACCAGCCAGGCGACGCTGCGAGAGAGTTGGAGGTCTCAGGTGCATTTCTGGGATTTTCCCATCCTGGGTGACCGCCCCTGCTATCCCCCGGGCCAAGAGGAATTGACTGGTCGCAAAGCCATACCCCGGGGGCTGCCGGGATTGCCCGTCATCGGGCCGCACATGATGTAGTCGTTGTCTTCGGCATACATCATCCAGGCCAGGACCAACTGCTTCTCATTCACCAGGCAAACGGAGGAACCCGCCTGTTGTTTTGCGATGTTCAATGCCGGTATGAGGATCGCCGTAAGCAGCGCAATGATCGCGATGACCACCAGCAATTCAATGAGTGTGAATCCGCTGTTTGATTTCATTTCGGCCTCACTACATCTGTCCGGCCGGGATAGGGCCGCCCCTCTCATTGGTCGCCCTTTCGTCAGGGGTGTATTCCTGAGAGTATTATGCCGGATACGGTCGGGAGAGACAAGGGAAAACGGCCGCGACAGTCGTTTTTCCCATGATGCGTCGTGCGGCCTGCGTCGTGCGTGAGATTGCCGCGCTGCGCTCGCAATGACAGGGTCGGAATCGGTGTTCCTCTCACTTTTCTGCGTTCTCACGTTCGCACCTTCTTCCCCTGCCCCAATCCGGTCGCTGGGAACGGGGTCCTGGGCGGTGCCTGCCCTCCCAAAGGCAAGGGATGGCCTCGGCACAGGAACACCTGGCGGCGTCATTACGAACGGAGCGGGTAAAAACCTGGCGGGGGCGGCAAGCTGGGAATTTACTATTTCCGCGTTGGCGTTATAATGGGTCAGCATAGCCCGTGGAATTTCGGTATTCGCATTCGATTCTTATTTGAGATAGAAAGGAGAACGACGAAATGGCAGCAAAGATCTACTACGAGGATAAAGCTCCGATTGCGCCGCTGACGGGCAAGAAAGTGGCAGTCATCGGTTATGGCAGCCAGGGACACGCGCACAGCCTGAACCTTCGCGAAAGCGGCATTGAGGTCGCCGTGGCCGAGCTGGAGGGGACGAAGAACTATCAGCTCGCGACGGAGCACAACTTCAAGCCCGGTGACGTGAAGACCGCGATGGAAGGGGCCGCCCTGATCATTGTGACGATCCCCGATGAAATGCAGGCGAAGGTCTACAAGGACCACATCGCGCCAAACCTCAAGGCCGGCCAGACGCTCGGTTTCTGCCACGGGTTCAACATTCACTTCGGCTACATCGTGCCGCCGAAGGACGTCAACGTGGTGATGATCGCTCCGAAGGGGCCGGGCCATCTCGTCCGTAGCGAGTACGAGAAGGGCGGCGGTGTGCCGTGCCTCGTGGCCGTCCAGCAGGACGCCACCGGCAATGCGAAGCAGATCGCGCTGGCCTGGGGCAACGGCATCGGCGGCGCCCGCGCCGGCATCCTCGAAACGACCTATAAAGAGGAGACGGAGACGGACCTGTTCGGCGAGCAGGTGGTCCTTTGCGGCGGCCTGAGCGCCCTGATTAAGGCGGGCTTCGAGACGCTGGTCAACGCCGGCTACCAGCCGGAGATCGCGTATTTTGAGTGTATGCACGAAGTTAAGCTGATCGTGGATCTGATGTACCAGGGCGGCCTGAGCTATATGCGGTACAGCATCTCCAACACCGCCGAGTACGGCGACCTGAGCCGCGGGCCCCGGATCATCACCGACGAGACCCGGGCGGAGATGAAAAAGATCCTCGGCGAGATCACCTCCGGCCAGTTCGCCAAGGAATGGGTCGATGAGTATCAGTCCGGACTCAAGACGTTCAACGAATTGTACGACAAAGACTATAACAGCCAGTTGGAGAACGTCGGCAGACAACTGCGGAAGATGATGACCTGGATCGACGCGAAGGAAGTATAAGGCCCCCGACGCAACGGACGGACGTTTGGGGACCTCAAGCCCCCGAGCGTCCGAGCCGGAGCCCGACAGCGTGAAGGTCACGCTTCTTATCGGGCGCGAAAGGAGAGCCCTATGACGACCGACAGGTTGCAGGCGACGGGCCGCAAGATCAAAGCGGCGCCGGGGTTTCTGTGCATGGCGGCTCTCCTGCTCGCGGCCGGCCTTTCCGGCTGCTCACCGCTGGATTATCTGCCGCCGGAGAAGCTGCCCTACGCCAAACTCGCCGTCCCCTATAGCGCCACGGTGCTTGGCAAGAGCACCACGCTCGATGTGCTGAACGTCGCCCGCCTGCCCGCGTATCAGTTCGACCGCCGCAAGGTCGAGCAGCCGCTGCTGACCCAGAGCGACACGGTCATCGCGTATTCCGCCCGGAGCGCCGACGGGCGCAAAACGTGGCTCAACATGATTGTCTTCGACGAGTTCCGGATGACGGCCAGCCGGAAATACTTCTTTTGCATCGACGAACACGCCGTGGTCGCGCCGACGAGGCCGAAGTATTTCCTGATCCCGCCGAAGCAGGGGATTCTGTTCGATAGCGAGTTCGGCATCGATCCCGAGGTGCTGACCACGCCGTACGCGACCGAGGAAGCACAGAAGGTCGCGATCCTCACGTGGCTGTCCGAGCAGTTCGAGAACGACGTGGCGGCCCTGATCGGCGGTCCCGACGACCCGGCCCGAGGCAGCGAGCTGATTTCGCTCTCCGGCATGATGGTCCGGCAGCTCTTCACGGGCCTTCTCGTCGAGCTGGACAAATCGCCGGGCTTAGCGGCGAACCTGGACCGGAAGCAAGGCGTCGGCTTCCCCCACATGAGTCTCGGCGAAGGCCGCATCCGCATGGCCGTCGAGAGCAACGTCGCCGCCGTCAAAATCCGCGTCAACCTCCCCATGTCCCCCCTGCAGGAGCAGTGACACACCCCATCCCGCGAACGCGGCCGAGCGCGCGGAACCGACAGATCACGGAACCGCGAAGCACACGAACCATGCGAAAAAGGCAATGGACCTGGTCACACAGAGACTCCAAGACCCCCCCCGTGTGAACCACGAATGGCACAAATAGCCCAGCGCGGCCTTCGGCCGAAGCCAAACCTGTCTCTCGCCAAGTACGCCAACCCAACGAAAGCGGAAGGGGTGACGCTGTGACTATCGACACTCTTGGGACAAGACACCTGTCTGAGCAGCCTGAATGTCGATTGTGTCTCGATCCAACGTCGTTCGCGGTGCAATCGAGCATTTTGAGCTTGAGTTCTCCAGGGGAGGGACGGTATACTGGTAGGACAGTTGGCTGGCACTGTTGCCAGGCGAATGGTCATGTGGGAAATGTCGGGTATGCTGGAACCAGATTCTCTATCAGGCTCTTGTCAGTTTGCTGTGGATGTATCCGTCATCACGCAAGATCCCCCTCTGACATTGGGGGCCATCAAGGGTCAGGGCACGCGCAGCGGGCCGGCTGCCCAGAGAGTCATGACTGGTGTTTTCTTGCCGATCCCGTTCTGCACTTGAGGGCAGGGCGATAAGGGCGGCACCAGGAGTTCATTCACGCGTTGTGAAGGAGGTGTGAAAATGGCAGGCAAAGTTGCGCATTTCGAAGAGAACCGACGGCAAGGACACAGCGTCCTCGTGACCCATCTGTTCGTGGTGTCCATCGTATTATCCCTGTGGCTGGGGTTGTGGGCCCAACCGTCACGCGCGGTGGAGGTGAATGCCGGCGTGGATCAGATAGTGGCCATGAACGATCTGGCGGATCCGAACAGTTCCGTAGATCCGAATCTGTTAGATCCCACCAATCCGGCGTGGCCCTTCCCCTTTGCGACCGCCCCCAGCAGTTCGGTCGAACCCCGGCCGGTGGTGGTTAAACTGAATGGCTCCCATGCGGCCGACGCCAACACGCCGGTCACCATCGTCTGGAGTGTCACCGATGCGAATCAGGTGCCGCATGTCGTGATTGACGACGTCGGCGTGCTGGACCCCAATGTCACCTTTGACGAGCCCAATCTCTATAGCCTGACCCTGGCTGTGGACGACGGCGCCGAGACGGTGACCGATACGGTCTACATCAAGGTCAAGCTGGTGGGAAATGCGTTGCAGGCCCACTGGAAGTTTGACGCCGATCCCGACGACCCCAACGACTACGACTGGAACTATACCGACTTTACCGGCGCTCCCGATTTCGGTCCCGGCCTCGTGGGCAATGCCGTTATTCTCAAGCCGGGGGATTCCGTTAGTTATGGCAAGGCCATTGGCGCCGAGACCAGCATCAGTGTCGCCTTCTGGATGAAACCGGCCCCGGACTTCACGTCAGACAGTTCCCGGGGCCTGGTCCGGAAGTACTCGGGCACCTCGACTGATCCCCAGGGGGGCTGGACCTTCCAGTTGCGCAGTGAGACGGAACTGAGATGGCGCTGCTCGTCGGGATACGACAATGGAGCCGGCGACCTGAAGGTCGTCGACGACTTTTCGGCCGAGACGTGGACCCACATCGTGGGCACCTATGACGGCAACACGGGCGGCATGAAGTTCTATCGGAACGGGCAGCTATTGGCCGAGCGAACCACTTCGGATACCTGCTTTGATTCTTTCCTCGATGAGATGACCGTCGGCAGTCACGCCTGGTCGGGCATGATCGATGAGCTGTACGTATTCGATTACCCCCTGACCACGGATGAGATACGTCCCCTTATAGCCAAGGGTAGGAACGTGGCCCCGAACGTAAGTGTCGCCCGGCAGCAAATTAAGATCATCCTGCCTGACGATGAGGTCGTCCTGAGCGGATCGGTCACCGAGGAGGGGGCCTATAACGCCCAGTGGAGCGTGGTGGAGGGGCCCCAGGGAGCCGAGGCGGCGATTGATGATGCACAAGCTTTGGAGACGTCTGTACGCTTCGATGTCCCCGGCAACTATCTGCTCCGTCTGACAGCGACCGACCAGGGCACGCCGCCCCTGTCCAATTCCGCCGAGGTGATCGTCAAGGTGCGCCCTGCGGACTTTGACGGACTCGAAGCCCACATTACCTTCGCGAATAAGAGTCCGGATAGTCAGTTGCCGTCGAGCGTCCTCTATCAGGGCGAGCTGTTCGGAGGGCCGCAATGGGTCCAGGGCATCGGTGGTGAAAATGACTACGCGATCCTCCTGGACGGAATCGATGACCACATCAACTACGATCGTTATCTCGGTTCCGATCCCTGCTGCACCATCGCCTTGTGGGTGGGCAACGATGCGATCGAAGACGATACCTATATCATTCAGAAGTGGGCGGCGGACAGCAGTCACAAGGGCTGGATGATTCGTAACCGCAGCAGCGCAGACCCCGGTCAGCTCGTGTCCATGATCGGCAGTGGGTACGGCACCGGCGCCTTTGTGATGACCGATGCCCGCATGCCTCTCACGATATGGACCCATCTGGCGATCACGTTCGACGGCAGTACCTTCAACATCTACATGGACGGCGCACAAGTCGCCTCGGACATCATTACCAACCCGAACATCTCCCCTGAGGATTTAGTCACGCCGATGGTGGTGGGCTACCGCTGGAATTCGGCCCAGTACTATTTCACGGGAGCGATCGACGAGATTCGGATCTATGACTACGCTCTCACGGCCGAAGACATAGCGGCCATCTACACCGCCGACGGCGGTGAGTGACAGAGAATGTTCCCATTCGCGCCTCCGGTAGCCTGAAGTTCCCTGATCCGGAGGCGTCCTCGGCTGTCAAATGTGAACCCATACAGGTGGGAATAGCGGGGCGCACCTGCTCTGTACAGAACACGGCGCGACCGTGGATCTGTCACTGCTGAGAGCAAACAGCGCGAACATAGTAGCCCGCATTGAGGAGTAGGAAGCTGCAATAGCCGCCGTAGTAATAGACAACCCAGGCATTGGAGAAAGACTCGCCTTGGTATGAATCAGATGTCCAAATCCTTGGTTGGGCCACCTGGAAGACTGGGTCAATATAGAGTTCACCGTTTCTCTTGTCTGCCTCCATAATACACATCGCCTCATCAAGTGTCGGGATGCGCCAGTCCGAGAATCCGGCAAACGTCGTTCGGTTAAGCCACGCTATGTACTCATCCACCTCTTCGTAGGCCACCTCTTTCTCCGAGCCCGCTCGCTGCCATATCAATCCTGTCATATCGTCACGTACCACAGCGCCATCACTAGCGGGCTGCTCTTTGTAGTGATGCACGATGCCTTTCCCACTTGGATTCCTGTCATGGTCATAGTATCCGTGTTCTCTCAGCATCATGTTGACTTCATTTGATGTTAGCAACGCCGGTTCATGACGGATTATGAACGACTCAGGGCTTATTACCTCCAATATCTTCTTGATCCCGATATTGTATTGCTCCTCGGGAAATAGGTCTACCCACTGGCGATCTCGTAACCTCCTGTTGCTTATCCTGCACTCACAAAGCCGGACGAGAATGATGTACGATTCCGAGTCGGGGAAGAGATCAAGAACATTAAGGGCCGTTTTCAGTTCCTTCTGGACAAAACCTTTCTTCGTAAGGGACTGCGTGGATAATAGAGCGAGAAAATACCTACTGTTCTCGATGGCGTCTTGTATCCGGTCGGGCCATTGTTCACCAGCCTGCAGTGCGTCAGCGTCAAACCATACGTTCAGGCCATAGCCCTTGAGGTCCGAGTAGACTCTCTTGGCCATGCCAATGTCTTCGTGGGCATAGCTCAAGAACACCTGTGGTTTTGTGTCAGTCATGGCATCCTCTTCTTTCAGTCTGCACGAGAATGATTGCACAGTCTGCCTTGTTCTTCCCTCAATTCTGGATATCTGATGGCCATCGTACTCATTTCGGCCTCACCACGTCTATCCAGCCGCGAGGATCCGCAACGCTCATTCGTCGCAGATTCGCCAGGGGTGTTTCGCTGGGGAGTATTATTTCGGATGCGCGCCGGGAGAGGCAAGGAAAAAACGGCCGCGATGGTCGCTTTTCGCGTGATGCGTTGTGTGGCCAGCGTCGTACGTGAGATTGCCGCGCGTTGCGTCTCCACGCAGAGCGTTTTGTTCTTGCCTGGGTTCGTTAGCTCTTTGACGGCCGGGACTTACGGGGTAAACCCCTTTTTCTGATGTTTTGTGTCTATTCTGTTGACGTTACCTAAGGATTCGTTTACCATTTATCGAAAGTCGCGTCGGGCGGCGCCCTGTCGGTCGGGGGTTGGCACCGGCTGAGGGGCAATGATCGAGTGTTCCGCCGCGTTTCGGCGGCCGTCGGAAGAAGGAAGGGAGAACTGCATGGCCGAGCGAACCTGTCTCAATTGCGTGTACGTGCGGTGCGATCCGCGTGAGTGGCTCAGGCGCCTCGCGCGGGGTGAGCCGCTGGTGCCGATGTGCGCGAACCACCCGCAATGGCCGGGCCAGTTGCGGGAGGTCCCCGGGACGCCCTGCCGGAACTACCGCCCCAAGCTTCCCGAGCCCGGCGGCGACGTCATGCGAATCCCGATGGATAACGGCCTATACGCCCTCGTGGACGCCGCCGACTACGAGTGGCTCAACCAGTATAAATGGTCCCGGTGCGGTGCCGGCTATGCGGGTCGCTACGAGAAGGGAAAAGTGATCTACATGCATCGCCAGATCATGCAGGCGCCTAAGGGGGTCGTCGTGGACCATATTGACGGCAACCGCGCGAACAACTCCCGGAGCAATCTGCGGCTCTGTACGTGTTCTGAGAATGGGTACAACAATGTCAAACGCATCGGTTCCGCGTCCAGATTCAAGGGTGTCTTTCGGCGTAAGAAGGACGGCAGATGGTATGCGATGGTCTTTTTTAGAGGCAAGTACATCTGGCTTGGCTTTTTTGACGATGAGGTCGAAGCCGCTCGGGCGTTCGACCGCAAAGCCGTCGAGTTGGGCATTGTGTTCGCCCGGCTGAACTTCCCCGAGGAGTGGCCGCCCGAAAGGCGGCAGGAGGTCTACGCAAAGCATCCGGACCCGGCCGGGAAACGGACGACGGACAAGCCTGAGCCGAAGCGCGAGGCCGCCGCCACTGGCGCAAAGACGCCCACGAGCAAAATCAACAAACTCGCGAAGCCGACGAAAACCCGAAGGGCCAAGTCCAACGTGGCGAAATCACGAGCCAAGGCCGACAAGCAACGAACCGAGCCAGCCAAGAAGGTTCGCCGGAAAGTGAAACCTCGCCAAGAGAAAGACCGGCGTGCGTAGCACGCTTCGCGCGCTCAGCGTCTTCGCGAGAGACGGAGGCGGTTGCGGGCGGACTGTGAGAAGTTGTGACGGGTCAACGGCGGGCCCGTCGGCGGGTTTGTGATAATCAACAATCACTCATCAATCCCAAGGTCGGCCTGTAAGCCGAGTTTTGTCCTCGCCTGTGGGCGAGTGGCGATCATTTATCTGGACCAGCCGTTGCCGACTGGCTCTCCCGCCCCGCGGCGCTGCGCGTCGGAGTTGCGGGAAGCGACCTACCCGCCGGTCGAGCGACCGAGGCCGCTCGCACCCGGGCCGAGTGCGGCTCGGGCCCCCAAGCACGCGGCTTGGGAAACCTTTGCGCCGACCGGCTGCTTGGTCTTGCAGGCGGTGGGGTTTACCCTGCCGGCGACGTCGCCGCCGCCGCGGTGCGCTCTTACCGCACCTTTTCACCTTTGCCTGTGCCCCGAAAGGCCATCGGCCGTGTGTTTTCTGTGGCACTTTCCCTGGAGCTGTCTCCGGTGGCCGTTAGCCACCACCGTGCCCTGCCCTGCTCGGACTTTCCTCCGGCTGCTCTCGCAGCCAGCGACCGCCCGACCGACCCTGGGATTGATGATTGATGAGTGATTATTGATTATTTCAAAGAGCACCATGGGTATTGTAGCATAATCGGCATTTGCTTTCCATCGTGTGGCTGGCGCGGGCGGAAGTCGCCATTCGACTTGACGGGGCGTCCGCCGGCCTCTACACTGCGCCGGCAATCGTCAGGCAACATAAGGATATCCCATGCAGAATATCATCATCGTCGGGCTCGGGGGATTCGTGGGGTCGGTCTTTCGATACCTCATTTCCGGATGGGTGCAAGGAATCTCGGAGAATCCCCTGTTTCCCTACGGCACGCTGGGCGTCAATGTTCTCGGCTGCCTGCTGATCGGACTGCTGGGCGGCTGGGCGGACAACATGGAGCTGTTCAGCCCGTCCGTGCGGCTGTTCCTGCTCATCGGGCTTCTCGGGGGCTTTACGACCTTTTCCACGTTCGCCTATGAGGCGATGGCGCTGCTTCGCGACAGGGAATCATTCGCCGCTCTGATGTACGTCGGGCTGCACGTGTTCCTCGGCTTTGCCGCCGTGGCGCTCGGGTACGGATTATCAAATCTGAGATGGTGACAAGGGTTCTGCAAGATGGAGATCAGGGGGTAATCATGCTGCCGAAGGAAGGACAACTGCTGCGAATATTCATCGGCGAGAGCGACAGGCGCGAGGGGCTGCCGCTGTACGAATGGATCGTGCGCAAGGCCCGCGAGCATCACATGGCCGGCGCGACCGTCCTTCGCGGCCTCGAAGGGTTTGGAGCGCACAGCCGGGTGCATACGGCCAAGATCCTCCGCCTCTCGCAGGACCTGCCCATCGTCATTGAGATCGTCGACACGAAGGAGAAGATCCGCGGCTTCCTGGATCTCGTCGATGCCGCGATCGAGGAGGGCATCGCCACGTTGGAGGAAGTAGACATCCATTTCTACCGCGCCGGCAAACAGGACCTACCCGATGTTCCCGGAGAAGAAAGGTGACCGCGATGCAAGAATCACGACGTTTGCTGCTGATGCACGGTTGTTTATTTCTTGGGCTCCTCTCCCTTGCCGTCCCGGCCTATGGCGGGACGTTCTCGCGCGACCGGCGAGTGGATATTTGGGTCAACCAGATCGGCTTTACGCCGGGGGGCTCGAAGACGTGCGTGCTTAAGGACGGCGACGCGGACCGCTTCGAGGTGATTCGGACAAACGATCGGAAGGTCGTCCTCTCGGGAACGCTGGTCCAGTCGGATGGCGATTTCGGCGCCTTCCGCGTCGGCGATTTCAGCGCGGTCAAGGAGCCGGGCACGTACTATATCAAGGCGGGTGAGTCGCGGTCCTATCCGTTCCGGATCGCAGCCGACGCCTACGCGGACGCGATTGGAATGATTGTGGGATACTTCGGATTGCAGCGGTGCGGACCGAGCACGACGGGGTACCTGACGCCGTGTCACTGCGACGACGCCGTGCGGCTCGACAACGGCAAGCACCAGGATACCACCGGGGGCTGGCATGATGCCTCCGACCTGCGCAAGTGGGTCGGCGCCACCATTCACGGGATGATCGGCCTGGCGCGCGTCTACGAGCTGACCGCGAGCGAATCGAGCCGAGCGCGAATCATAGAGGAGCTTCGCTGGGGCAATCGCTACTTCCTGAACATGCAGGAGCCGGCGGGCTACGTGATGAGCCACGTCGGCGGCGACGCACTGCGGCACAGCGACGGCAACCGCTGGACGGACAATGTCATCGGCCCGGAGGGCGGCGAGCCCGTTACCGTCGATCCGACGCCCGGCGGCTCCACGAGCAAAATCACCATCGTCGGCGACAAGGATGATCGCGTCATCAAGACCGACCCGCTGGACCGCCTCGGCCAGTACAAATTCGTCATCGCGCAGGCAATGATGGCCCGGCTGACGAAGCAGAGCGATTCGCAATATGCCGCACGATGTTTGCAGGCGGCGAAGCGATGTTATGACTGGTGCGCCAAGGATTGGCCCGAGAGGCGGGCCGAGAATCTGGGCGGCGCGCTGGCGGCAGCCGTGGAGTTGTACAGGAGCACGCAACAGCAGAAGTACAAGGACGATGCGATTGACTGCGCGTCTCGACTCATGCCGCTTCAGGTCACCGAGCCGCTCGATGCGAATGCGCCGGTGTGCGGCTTTTACCGGCGAACGGCTGAAGCCACGGAGCCGTACCGCGACATTTGGCACGGTTGCTGGCATTTGTTGGCGCTGTGCGACCTGGTGGAGCTGTTCGGCGATCACGACCAGGCCGACGCCTGGCGCCGGGCCATTCGCCTATATGCCCGTGAGTACCTGACGGCCATGTCAAATCGGAATAGCTTTGGAATCGTCCCTCATGGGTTCTACGCAAACCAGGACCCGGGCGGCAATCGCAGGATCGGTGAGTATTGGTACCGCTACTTCATGAGGCCGTCTGACGGCTGGTGGGTGGGCGTCAATGCGAACCTCGCCTCGGCGGGCGTCGGATTGCTCAAGGCCGCAAAGGTCCTTGATGAGCCTTCGCTGCGTTCGACGGCCCAGCGGCAGCTCGACTGGATCGTCGGCTGCAACCCGTTCTGCGCGAGCACGGTGGAGGGCATCGGACACAATCACCCGCCGCAATTCGTCAACGGCAGCGAGTTCCAACCGGCGACGCCCCGGCTGCCCGGCGCCGTCATGAACGGCCTCGGCGGCACGGCGGACGACCAGCCGTTCATGGGCGACGGCATCTACCATGTCTCCGAATATTGGACACCAATGGTCTCCTACACGATGTGGCTGATGGCCCTGCTGCAGAGTTGAGCAGGGGCGGCAGGCGATGCGGCGCTCGTTGCCGGCCCCTGTCTGCCCATCCTCCGGGACCTGCAGGCCGCGAGCCCGTCAGCTCGCGCGGACGACCTCGATGTGCTTGCGGAATCGTTCGTCGTCGGTTTGGGTGTGGTCCATGCGGTAATGTACGCCGCGGCTTTCCTTGCGCAGCTCGGCGGCATGCGCCATTAGCAGCGAGGCCGTGAGCATGTTCTGGCACTCCCAGCCTTCCGGCGTGTCGAAGATCTTGTCCATCACGTAGCGATGCCAGAATCGGATAATCTCCTGCGCCTCGGTCAGCGGCTGGGCCTTTCGCGTGATCCCGATGTTGCGCCACATCAGGGCCCGCAACGAGTTGCGCACGTCCG
This sequence comes from uncultured Phycisphaerae bacterium, assembly GCA_965603505.1. Classification (GTDB taxonomy): domain Bacteria; phylum Planctomycetota; class Phycisphaerae; order Sedimentisphaerales; family Anaerobacaceae; genus PLanc-01. The sequence goes on from CBFDDG010000042.1 coordinate 14,269, forward strand.
CCGCATCCAATTGGCTGCGGTCCGAGTGCGGGATATCGTACTGAATCGCCGGGTGCTGGAGTGACGCGGCGTCGATCTTTTCTTGTGCGGCGATCTCGCGACCGGCGATCTTGCCGAAGACGAGGCCCTCGAGCAGAGAGTTGCTCCCGAGTCGGTTGGCCCCGTGCAGGCCCGTCGAAGCCACTTCGCCGCACGCGTACAGATTCTCGATACTTGTGCGTGCAGAGGTATCAGTCTTGACGCCGCCGATCATATAATGGGCGCTCGGCCGGACGGGGATCAGGTCATGGCTGACGTCGATATCGAAGCTCTCGCACAGGTCGCTGATGAGTGGAAAACGCCTCGCGAAGTATTCCTTGTTTAGATGCCGCACGTCGAGGAAAACGTGCGTGGACTCGGTCTTGCGCATCTGGGCGAGAATGGCCCGGCTGACCACGTCGCGCGGGGCCAGCTCGCCGGCCTCGTCATACTCCTTCATGAAACGCCGGCCCTTCGTGTCGAGAAGGTAGGCCCCTTCGCCGCGGAGCGTCTCGGTGATCAGCGCTCGGGACGCGCCGGCAATGTAAAGCGTCGTCGGATGGAACTGCACGAACTCCAGATCGCGCAGCACCGCCCCGGCCCGGTAGGCCATCGCCAGGCCGTCGGCCGTGGCGACCGCCGGATTCGTGGTCTCGCGATACAATTGCCCGCCCCCGCCGGTGGCGAGAATCGTGTTGGCGGCCCAGATGATCTGCAAGCCGCGGTCCTTGTGCCGTCCGACGATGCCGAGACATCGATTCTCCTTGTCCGTGAGCAGGTCGATCGTAAAGAAGTTCTCGATGATCCTGATGTTGGGCTTGCTTCTGGCCTTGCAGACGAGCGCGTGTGCGATGGCGCGTCCGGTCTCATCGCCGTGTGCGTGGATGACACGTGCGAACGAGTGGCCGCCTTCGAGCGTGGCATCGATCCGGCCGTCCACGAGGTCAAATCCCGTACCCCAGTCCTGTAACTGGCGAACCAGTTCCGGCCCCTGGTGAACCACCTGCTCCACAACATCGGTTTCGGCGATTCCGCCGCCCGTCCGCAGGCTGTCGGCGATGTGCGACTCGAACGTGTCGTTCTCCCTCAGGACCGACGCGATGCCGCCCTGGGCGTTCCATGTGTTGCTGTCCTCCAGGCCGGCCTTGCAGACCATGATGACGTTCCGGTAGTCGGCGGCCTCGATGGCGGCCCGCAGACCGGCAATCCCCGCGCCCACGATCACGCAATCGACGAAAAGCTGGTTGGCGGCAACCGAATCGATATTCACAAGGTACCGGCGCGGCTCGCCGAAGCGAATCCGCTCGGTCTGCACCGGGCCCTGCTCTTTGCTCTGTTCAGCCATAACGACCACTGCCCTTTCCACAGGGCGCACAACGACGCCCTCATGCCGTCAAAAACAACCATCGTACAACAACGGCACAGCTTTGAAAACGGCCAAGTTTCCGGGGGTCGCGTATGGGGTGCACGACAAGATCGTGGCAAACGCTCCGGATGTCATTGCGAGCCAGCCGAAGGCTGGCGCGGCAATCTGGGACCCCAAACGCATCCTTTCGCGTTTGGGAACCCTCTCAACCCCTGGCCTTCTCGGAGATTGCTTCGTCGGCGTATGCCTCCTCGCAATGACATCCTTCTTATCCTGACCCGCCACCTTCTTGTCGTGCGCCCCGCGTATGACGCGGCCCTCCGTCACTCCACGGTCGGATTGGTGCCTGTTTTGCGGACCAAGGTTATGTCACCGGGAAATAGCCGCTCGTCGCCGGCATACTTGACGACGAACGCCTGCAGCTTCTTTGTGGAGGCCGTCAGGATGGAGCGATCATCGACCCGTGTGAACTCCACGGCGTCGGGATTGGCCTCGAGCAACTCTTTGAAGCGGTCCTCCACCGTCAGACGCAGCGTCAGCTCCTTACCGATGGAATCCACCCTCAGGAAAGTGTGGGCCGAGACGAAGAAGAAGGCGTTGTACATGAGCTTCGCCTCCTCCATGTCGGTCTCGCCCGAAGGAAACTTGTCGGGGAAGACATCAAGGAACTGCCGGTCCTTCAGTTTGACCAGGCACGCCGCAAGAGAGCCCTTGCGCCCCTCCTGATCGGTGATGTTCAGACGATAGAACTTCTTGACCTGGTCCCCGAATTGCTCCTGGAGACTCTCCACAGCAGTCGGATCGAGACGCGCGAATTCCCACGTAAGCTCCGGAGGATCGGAGTCATCGACCCAGGTCCCGAGGAGTTTTTCCTCGAAGACGACGTTCTCCTCCGTGAAGAGCGGATGCAGCGAGAGGATGGGCACGCAGCCGCCGAGAAGGGCCGCCAGACACATGAACGCGATCTTCTTCGTTTTCATTGCGGTATCTCCTGACACTTCGGAATCTGATGCACTACGACGCAAGACTCTATTCTACCCTCGGGGCGTCCTTTCGACCACATCCGAATCCATCAACCGTGTGCGTCTACGTTTTGTGGGCCCTCGTAGGTCGTGCGTCCCCGCACGACCTCTTCAGGCGAGCGGGGACACGCTCGCCCTACCCCGCGAAATCCCGCACTCGCCCACCCGGGCCACAAAAGCTG
>CBFDDG010000043.1:0-16799 GCA_965603505.1 uncultured Phycisphaerae bacterium
CTGAGCGGAGCGAACCAGAAGGACATTCTGACCGGGTCCGAAAGATTATGCTTGCTATTTTCACTCTCAGAGTGGTAAAATTCAGCAACAGCACTGGAGAGTGCCGGAAGATACAAGGAGTAAAGGACACCGTCGCTCGTTGAGACGCGCAACGGGCGGCGTGGTATCGAGGAGGAGCAGGAACGTTAGGGAGAATGGATATCGCCGGGGACCTCTCAATGTCCCGCACAATCCAGCCGATTATCATTTCTGTAATCCTCGATCTCATCCTGGGGCGGAAAAATGTGGAGGCAGAAAGATGACGGACATGCTGGCCCGACTCAGATCGTTGGATCGACCGATTCGCACTGCGATTATTGGTATCGGCTCGGCGGGCAAGGGGTTATTCCACCAGTGTGGCATTACCCCCGGCATCAAATGCGTGGGCGTGGCCGATATTAACCTGACGAAGGCCATCGACGCGGCCAAAGCGTTCGACCGGCCGTATCGTGTGGTGGAGAGCCCCGGCGCGCTGCACGATGCGATCCAGAAAGGCTCGGTCGCCGTATGTCAGGACGGCGAGATGCTGGCACGATGCGAGTCGGCCGACGTCCTGATCGACGCGTCGAGCGCCATCGCCGGCGGTGGAAGATTCGCCCTGGCGGCCATTGAGACCGGAAAAGACCTGGTCATGATGAATGCCGAGGCGGACCTGATTTTCGGACCCTATCTGATGCGCACAGCCAGAGAGCACGGCGTCGTGTACACCAGTTGCGACGGCGACCAGCCCGGCTGCATCCGCCGGCTCATCGACGAGATTCAGCTTTGGGGCTTCGAGTTGGTCATGGCTGGGAATATCAAGGGCTTTCTGGACCGCTATTCCAATCCGACCAAAATTATCCCCGAGGCGGACAAACGCTTCCTGGACTACAAGATGTGTGCGGGCTACACCGACGGCACGAAGCTCTGTGTGGAAATGGCCCTCGTAGCCAACGCCTACGACCTCGTGACGACGGTACCCGGCATGCACGGCCCGAGAGCCACTCGCCTCACCGAGCTGTTCGAGCTGTTCGATTTCAACGCAATCCATGAGAGCGGCAAGCCCGTCGTGGATTATGTCCTCGGCGCCAGGCCCTACGGAGGCGTCTTTGTCGTCGGGTACTGTGACAACAAGTACCAGCAGAGCATGCTCGGGTGGTTCCCGTCCGAGTTGGGCCAGGGTCCCTTCTATGTGTTCGACCGGTCCTACCACATCGTCCATATCGAGGCGATGAAATGTGTGGCGGAAGCATTCCTGGATCGCGAGTCCCTGCTGCAGCCCACCCATGGCTTCAAGACCAACGTCTACGCATACGCCAAACGCGATCTTCGCAAAGGCGAGACGCTGGACGGGATCGGAGGGTACGCGTGTTATGGTCTCATCGAGAACTGCTCGGAGCACCAGGATCATCCCGGTGTGCCGATCTGCCTCGCAACGGACGTAACGCTTAATCGTGACGTGGCGAAGGATGAGAAGATCTTCATGGAGGACATTGCCTACGACCCTGACCGCCTCGATTACCGGCTGTATTCCATGGCGGCGAATCAAGTGAACGCAGTGTCCTGATGAAGATCTCCGTCGTCATGCTGACCTGTAACGGCGGCCCCAAACTCAAGGACGTGGTCGAGAAGCTGAGCAGGCAGCAGGTCGAGGCTGAGGTGGAGCTCATTGCCGTGGATTCGCAGTCTGACGACGGTTCCTGTGAGATCCTCAGGAACGGCGGCTTCCAGGTCCACTCCATCGAGCGCAAGACCTTCTCATTTGGACCGGCTCGCGACTTCGCCTTCCAGAGTTCCTCCGGCGACATCATTGTCACCCAGTCTCAGGACGTCGTCCCGATCGACGAAACCTACCTGCGCGTGATAACCGACGGGATCGTCAACGGGGAAGCCGACGTTGTGCAGGGCGGCACGGCCAGTCCCCCTGGCGACGACACCATCTTCCTTTGGGATCGAAAAGGCCGGTTCTATTTTACCAGTGAAGGACGCGAATTCTTTCAGAAGTGTGGGAGGATCGGCCTGTCTTGCGTTTGCCTGGCGATCTCCAGGGACGCGTGGAAAGCAACCGGTTTTGGTGAGACCCCATACTGCTCCGACAAGTTTCTGCAGCGGAAGCTGGTGGAAAAGGGGTTCCGGATCTCTCGAACTCGAGGCCCCGTGGTGTGGCACGGACATGCCTACGATTTGAAGGCGCTGGTCAAACGCTGCCTGAACGAGGGGGTGGGCTGGCGCGTCGCCGGAGCGAAGTACTCCGTGCCCATGTTTCTTCGCGACCTCACGGTCGGTTTTGCCAGAAACGCGTCGCCCTGGTGTAAGTGCGTTTGTTCGGGACATGCAAGAGACCTGGGAAGCATTTTCTTCTTCCAGATCCGGCCGATATGTGTGCTGATTGGGAATCGGGTTCTCAAGCAGGTCGTCCGCTAAGCCGGCGGAGAACGGGCCTCTGCGTCCTACGGATTCCGCTCGATTCTCGCGCCGCACAGGAGTTCTTCCTGATCCGTGTGACGGATCGGCCCCGTCTACTCCGTCTGGCCTTTCCTGATCCAGCGTCTGACCCGACGACCAAGGCTGATTGCGGCAGGGGGAAAATACCACTTGATGGTTTCCTTCAGTCGCAGGGCCGAAGCAATCTTCTCCTCCATCGCGTTGAACTCTCGGACCTGGCGGGAGAATTCCCGGATCTCGCCGGCGTCAAGCCGCTCCTTATAGTTTACCTCCAGCCACCGGGCCAACCCATATTGCCGGAAGGGGAAGTCCGCACTGGGCCTCTGCGGGAATTCAAACTCCTTGATCCAACTGTAGTCCGATCCGTCCACGACACCAGCCAGATGGCCAAGCACCTGCTCATTCGTCCGGATGCCGTGCGAACCCGCCCAGAACCCCTTCTTCTGCGCGCAGACCGCCTCCGGCATGCCGAGCTGCCGACAGTACTGGGCGGCGAACACCTTGTCAAAGCCGGCCTCCTTCGGCCCCAGGGTTGACCCTGCCCAAGCGTACAGCCCGGTATGCATGTATGGCTGCAGGGTCGTCAGGCCGAGAAGCTGATTCGGATCGATTGTTTTCCAGACGATACAGGCCTTTCTGCTATAGGGTCCGATGTCGGAGCCCCCGAAAAGGTCGTCTCCCCCGTCGCCCGACATGACCAGCGTATGCCCCAGTTCCTTGGCCTTCTTGCTGGCCAGATACGCATAGACGATGTCCTCGAATGCGTACGGCTCCGGCAGGCGAGACACGAACTCATCCGCCGCCTCGATGTACAGTTCCGGCCTGATCTGAATCTCATGCAGCGTTCCTTTGAGCGTCGCCGCCAGGGCACGCGCCTTGACGGACTCGGGGCCGGTGAAGTGAATGTAATCGACATCCTGGCGGTCGTAGAGCTTGGCCAGAATGGAGGAATCGAACCCGCCGGACAGGTGCAGTGCGAACCGTCCCTCGGGCCTCTGGGCTAACAGGAGGTCGGGGAATGGCTTTTTGACGCGCGTATAAATGCTCTCATAATCTCCCACCCGATTGACGGCTCTATAGTAGCCGTTGAAGAGCGTATGGGGGATAAGATAGTAGCCCCGCATCAAAAAGTCCCGCATACTCCTGAGATTCAGGCCGTCCTTGCTCCCGTAGAACACCCTTTCGAAAGTCCAGGTCATCGTGACAACCTTTACTCACAGTCTCTCATTCCCGCCCGCGAAGGGCGGTTTGCCACCGGGCTTCTCCGCTGCTGCCCCCCAACCATACATCCACCGCCACGTGCGGGGCCGGTTGCTGGGACTGTTCGCATACGTATTGTACCAGTGCTCGTCCGGGAATGGCAAGAGTCAGGCTTTGGCGGAGCGATTCGTCAGATACACCCCGGACAAGACGAGGGCTGCCCCGACGGCAAGTGATTTTGTCATTGGCTCTTGGAGGATGAGAAACGCCAGGATGACGGCGGAGATCGGAACGAAGTTGATGAACAGGCCGGCTCGCGTAGGGCCGATGGCGCTGACCCCCTCGTAGAACCACACGAAACCGATGACGGTCCCAAAGACGGCCAGGTACGCGATGGAGACCCAGTCGAGCAGCGAGGCACGGCCGAGGTTCTGGGCGAGGCCCTCGAAAGCGGCGGGCACGGCCAGTGCCGCCGCGCCGACCACCGCTGAATAGGATACGGAAACCAGCGGCGAAAGCCGTCGCATGACTGCCTTGCCGATCAGCGAGTACGCCACCCAGCTCAAAACGCAGGTCAGGATGAAAAGCTCGCCGGGGCCGATGCCACCGGAAAGGACCCGGCCCAGCCGGCCTTCCGAGATCACCACAACGGCGCCGAAGATCGACAATGGGATCCCGACCGCCTTTGTCGGGCCGAACCGCTCCTTCAAAAACAAGCCGGATGCGATTGCGATGAATGCGGGACACGTCGCAATGATCAGAGCCGCCCGGCTGGCCGCGATCAAATGCAACCCTTTGAAGAACATGACGTTGTAAGCGAAGACGCCGGTCATCCCCAGCAGGATGACCGGCACGATCTGACTTCGCTGCAATCGCGGGAACCTGCCCTCCTGTCTCCAGGTGAGAGCCAGCAGCAAAGCGGACGCGATCGCGAAGCGCAGAAATGCCGTGACAAAAGGGCTGAGGTGTTGGGCGACGTGCCGGCCCGCAATGAACGTGCCGCCCCAGAATATCGCCGTCAGGAAGAGCTTGAGGTAGATTGTTGATGGATGATGGATCATTATTCCAATCTCTTCCGCAGCAGGGCGAGGAAATCCGACGCCTTCAAGTCGGACAGGCTGTCCACCACGCGATCCGCCTGCGCCAGGTCCTGCCGGCTCCGCGTTGTGGTGACGGCCACCACGGGCATTCTGCCGGCCCGCGCCGCCTGAATCCCCTGGACGGCATCCTCGACGACCGCACATCGAATCGGCTCGAGCCCGAGTTTCCGAGCCGCCGCGAGAAATGTCTGTGGCGACGGTTTGCTCTCGGTGATTTCCTCCTTCGTCACGCGCGCGTCGAAGGAGTCGGCCAGCGCGAGTCGGCCCCAGAAGAGGTCCAGGTTCTCCGGCGGGGCGGACGAGCCGATTGCCAAGCGAAAGCCGTGCCGCTTCAGATCGTTCACCAGTGCCTCGGCCCCTTCGGCGAATTCCAGACGCTGTTCCACGAGGTCTCGATACCGCTGCTCCTTCCAATCCGAGAGGCGCTCGATCTCGTCTTGTGCTATCCCCGGCCGAAGCATCGGCAAAATCGCCGCGTTCTGCATGCCGAACGTGTCGCGGAAGAATTCATGGGACACCTCAAGCCCTTCCGTCTCCGCCAGGTCGTACCATGCCTGTCGATGCGCCCAGCCCGTGTCGACCAGGACGCCGTCCAGGTCGAAAATCACACCGAGTTTCCCGTTGCAGGATGTCATATCTCCGTAAGCCCTTTGCCTTGCTGCGACCGATTGGCCGTTGCCCGCTATGAACGAGAGCGGAACGATGCCGGCCGCATCGTGAAAGCCCCTTATCCTACCGGCAATCGGCGACCGGTCAAGAGCAGGAGATGACCGATTGACGAATCGCCGGATCTGCCCCGGCAGGGGGTTTCCGGCCGGGATGATTCTGAGGGGATAACCAAGCGGCGTGAAAACGCGAACCGCTGTTTCTCACGGCACAAACGCATGCTGGACCGCATCCCTACCGCTGCTCAATGTGTGGACGTGCGCGGTCATGGGCCGGTTGGTCAGTAGCCCAGTTTGCCGAAAACGCCTCTCTGGACGCGGTGAAGGTCTTCGTTGCCCGGCTGCGTCGACTCACCCCCATGTCGGCCGGTGTTTTGCCAGTCATCGATGTCGTACTTCGCGACCTCGAGCGTTCGCGGGTCGTTCCATTTCCAGTACTCGCTGTGGCTGTCGGCGAACGAGAAGTTCGTACCGTCGCCGTGGCGGGCGGTGATCTGATCCCACCAGCGCTCCTGGTTGTACCAGATCGTCCAACTGGCCGGACTCAATCGCCCCTCATCCAGAAAGACAACCTGCAGACTGGGGTTGCGGATCTGGGTCCGCAGCGTCTTAATCTGCTCCGCGGCGCCCTCGATGGAGAAGTAGCCGTTCATGGAATCGGGAATCGCGTAGGTGACCACCTCGCCCCGCACGCCGGTCGGGCATTTGAACAGCTTCACGCTGGGGCAGTACGGGAAGAGCAATCCCCGACGGAGTTCCGTGATCGCCGCCTCCTGCGTGGCGTTCTGGCCGGGCCAGTAGACCCAGCAGGTCTCATCTCGGTTGTACCCCTCCCCGGGCGTCGCGTTTCCGTCCACCGACGTGTTGCCGTTGACCATCTTGCCGTCATTGTCATCGGCGTACAGGTTCCAGGCCAGCGCCATCTGTTTGACGTTATTGAGACAGGCGGCCCGCTTGCCCTGCTCCCGGGCCCGATTCAGGGCGGGCATAAGAATCGCCATGAGAACCGCAATCACAGCGATGACAACCAAAAGCTCGATCAAGGTAAAAGCTCTTCTGCAGCTCATAACGATACCCCTTTGAGATCGTTTGTCCTCACAACAGCGTCGGTTGATGCCTACGCATGCCATTCTACCGGTTGACGGCGCCCTGGACAAGCGTAGGAAAAGAGAGGGGCCCGCGAAGATGCCGCGAGCCCCGTATCTTCCGTCTTCAGCCTCTATCGCAGCCGGTCTACGGCCGCGGATATCGGCACAAGGGTCACTCCGCCGCGGGCTTGGTCACGCGGATGTCGTCGATGTAGACCCGACCGGCGCCGTCCGGCCGCGGATCGTTGCGGTCGCCGACGCCGATGTACAGCTTCTTGACCTTGGCCAGATTAACGCCTCCGAACTCGCTGAACGGGATCACCCATTCAGTCCAGTCGCTCATCGTGACCGCTGCGGCATCCGGATGGGCCGACACGCCGATCTTATTGGAACTGTCCTCGACGGCCACGTACAGCGTATCCGGATCGTTCCCGGGGATGGCCGGTCCGATGTCGGCTTTCTGCCACGGGCCGGAGATTGTGCCCGTCACCTGGATGCCGGAGTACTCCGCAACGCAGGCCTCGTCCAGATTGTTACTCGTGACCATCAGCCCGATGTACACGCTTGGGCCCATGCTGATACTCACGGGGTTCGGCGAAGTGCCCTCGTCATTCGTCTGCAGGACCCAATTGGCTCCGTCATCCGAATGCCAGCCCGTGAGTTCAGCGCCGTTGCGCTCCAGCTTCACCCAGTACGGGAACTCGACGGCGCCGGCGATGCTGTTTGCGGTGAAGGACTGCTCGCCACGGAACAACCGATTCTGGAAGGCCGTGCGCCCGTTGGGAGTCAGGGCCATCAAGACGTGTGGCGAACCGGGATCGAACGACTCGCGGATCATGACACCGGCCTTGGCCCACGGCCACGTATCCGTCATGCTGTCCAACCGCACGATGATGGAACCGTCCCCGGTGAGCTGCTTGTACACGAGACGCATGTGGTCGATTGTCGTCCAGACGTCCCCGCTGGTGGAACTCATGGTCATACTGTCGGGGCCGGTCTCGATGAAGGACACCGCGTTGCCCCGGAACCACAGGGTCAGCGCGTCCACTCCGTTGGCCGTCCAGTTCTGGACGGGTACAAACTCCAGTTCGGCCTCGGAGTAATATGGTGAGTTGATGTTGTTGTAATCGAACGGCATCGATTGCAGGCCGCCGTGGACGATCGTTTGCTCCGCAAACGGAGCCTCGAAGTAGCCAACGATCGAGCCGGTTAAGTTGGTCAGGCCGTCGATCCAGATCTGCCAGATGGCCTCGCCGGCGTCGAAATCATCGGTGTAGCCCTCGAAATCATCGACCACAATAGCGTCGGCCGTCGTGAAGCTCCACACGGCCCCGACCCACGGACTGTCGGCCTCGGCATCGTTGAGCTCATCGATCCGCCAGTAGTAGGTCTTGTTCCACTCCAGATCGCCGAGCACCAAGGTGGTCTCCTCGAGACCCTGCCGGCCCTGGTAGAGGCCCGCGCTGTCGGGGGTCGCGCCGGTGACGGCGTCGGCATCGTCGCCGAAGTAGACATCGTGACTGACCGCCTTGTCGCCGGCCGTCCATTTCAGCATAAGGTCTTGCGGAACATTGACGTCTCCGTTCTTCGGATAAACGGCTCGGGCCCGAACCGGAGGCTGCAGCGGGCCGACCGGGATGATCTCGCGCGCCATCGACGGGCTCTGCCAGAACAAGTGGGCCACGGCGCCGCCGCCGTTCTCATAGTACTCCATCCGCAGTGGGTAGATGCCCGGTTCCAGGTAGATCGGCTTGCTGGAAGCATCGGTCGGTCCCTGATCCACCCACTGCTCGACAATCTGCTCATCGCCCAGCCACAGGCGGGCCCCGTCGTCCGTGTTCGTGATGAAGGTATACGTGTCTGCGATGGCAATCTCCAGATCCGCCGTCCAGCGAACGGAGAATTGATCGATGCCGATGGGCTCTCCGGGCCCCTCGGTGCCCCAATCGAAGTCGATAGCGGGGTCGAGCCGGGTCAGCGCAGGGGCTCCCGTCACCGTCATGTTGTTGAAGTACTCGCCTTTGACACCGCCGACGGCCGGGCCGGTCGTGAACTGCCAGAGCTCCCCTTCATGCATGGCCCCGTTGTGCTCATCGACGGCCCAGTAGTAAGTCGTCTGTTCCGCCAGAGTTCCGGGCTTATAGGTCATCGGGTTCTGGGTGCCCTGGAATACGCTTGCGTCACGATTGGCGACGGCGCCCTCGTCGGTGCCGAAGTACACATCATGCTTCGTCGCACCCATGCCGGCCACCCATGACAGGGTGACGCTCGTGTCGATCCACTTGTCGCCATTGCGTGGGTCGGGGTCATGGGCAATCGCCGGGGCGGAGGTGAAGGTCCAGACGTCGCCGGTGGTAACCGTCTCATCCCCGGCGATTTCATCCACGCGCCAGTAGTACGTCTGCCCCGGGACCAAACCGGAGATATGCCAATGCATCTCCCACATGAGGCGGGGCCCGACCAGGTCCGCGTCCGTCAACTCAGGACTTGTACCCAAGTATACGTTGTGCCAGACGGCGGCGGTGCTCTTCGTCCAGGTGAACAGCGGCTGCGTCACGGCTGTCGCGCCATCGGCCGGGCTGGGCCCGTAGGCCTTCGGTCGGAACGCAAGTTGCTTGATCTCGGCCGCCGGTAGAATGTGGTTATAGACGCGCACGTCGTCGATCATGCCCGTATACGCCTCACTCCACTGATTGGTCGCGATGCGAAACGGTCCGGTGCCCGCGTTCATGGCCGAGGCAGTCAGCCGGTCGGTCTCGGCTCCGTTGAGGTAAAAAACCAGTCCTCCACTCTGTCCTGGATCGAAGGTGGCAGCCACATGCTGCCACGTCCCGGCGGTTAGAGTCGTATTTGTGCCGGTGTGATCGAGAATGCCGGGGGTCGTGAATCGCAGGTTGCTGTCACTGGCTTTGAGGATATACGCTGCGTCCCGGGCGACGAAAGTGCGCTGGCCACCCAGCGCGGCCGGGTTCACCCAGCAGGCGATGGTTATTGGGCCGGTGACCTCCAGTGCGGTCGTATTGCCACAGTCCACGGAGGAACTGCCGTCGAATTGCAGCGCGCCGTCGCGAATGCCGGCCACCCACTCCGGACTGCCGACGAAGGTGCCGTCGACCCCATTGCCGCTGGAGTCCTGGGCAACCGTCCCGCTGCCTTCGTCGAACGTCCACCAACCGATCAGGTCGCCGAAGGCCGCAGGCGCTGAGCCCAGTATACAGACAAGGGCGATAAAAATCACTCTCTTACACATGAACTACCTCCCATTCAAATGGTTCCAATCTGCTGCCAAACCGACAGCACTACCGCACAGGTCATTGGGACCCATGTACAACATCGTCATTCTGCAACAACAGCATGATTATCGCCCGGCTACCGAATTGGCGCGGGCCTGGTCACGCGAATGTCGTCGATATAGAGCAGTCCGCCGCCGCCGGGCTTGGGATTGTCCCGGTCACCGACGCCGATGTAGATCGTCCTGACCTTGGCCGCATTCACGCCGTTGAACTCGGCCAGGGGGATTCGCCACTCGGTCCACGTCGTGGCGGTAAAGATCGCGGAATCCGGATAGGCCGCGACACCGATGTGGTTGGTGCTGTCCTGAATGGCGACATACACGCCATCGGGGCCGTTGCTCGCCCGGCCTCGGACGTACAGCGTCAGAGTGTCAACGCCGTCAATCGTCCAGTTCTGCGGCGTGTCCCAGGTCCGCTCGACCTCGGAGTAGTATGGAGGATTCACATTGTTGTAGTCCAGAGGCATGGACTGGTTGCCGCCGTGGACGATCGTCTGTTCGGCAAAGGGGGCATTCCAGTAGCCGACGAGCGAGCCGGTGTTATTCACAAGGCCGTCGATCCAGGTATCGAAAATCGTCGTGCCGGCCTCGATGTCGTCGTTGTAGCTCTCGAAGTTATCCACGACGAGGCAATCGGCCGTCGTGAAGCTCCAGACGCTGCCTTTCAGGGGCTCGCCGTTGACCTCGTCAATTCGCCAATGATAGGTCTTGCCCCATTCGAGCGTGCCTGCGTCGAATGTCGTCGCATCGAGCGATTGACGCCCCTGATACACGGCGCTGGACGTGTCGGCATTCGCCACCGCCTCGGCGTCGTCACCGAAGTGGACGTCGTGCTGGGTAGCCTCGTCGCCCGTCCGCCAGCTCAGGACCACGCCCTGGGGCACGTAGGCAGTCCCATGGGCCGGAGAGGGCATGCCCGCATGCCGCGGCGGCTGCAGCGGACCGCGTGTGAGCACCTGCCGGGCCATCGAGGGACTCTCCCAGGACAGCCGGGCCGTGGCCGCGCCCGTATTCTCATACATTTCCATCACGAGTGAGTAGACCCGTCCCGGCGCGAGTTCGAGCGCCTCGGAGGGATCATCCGTCGCCCCGTGATCGGTCCAATTGTTGATCACGCGCACGCCGTCAAGATAGACGCGAACGCCATCATCGCTTCGGGCAACCAGTGTGTAGGTATCCGCACGGTCCACTTCCAGATCCGCCGTCCAACGGCAGGAGAACCCGTTCGTGGGAATGCCCTCGGCGGGGGAGTTCGTCCCGGCGGTCGAGCCGTCGGGCCAGGAGAAATCGATCACCGGATCGATGCGCGTCACGGCGGGATCGCCTAAGAGGTCCATATTCGTGAAGTATTCGCCTTTGGCGCCGCCACCGGGGCCGATCGTGGTGAAGCTCCAGACCTGCCCCTTCTCCGTGCCCGCCGTGCTGACCTCGTCGACGCGCCAGTAGTAGGTGGTCCCGGCCTGGAGGGTCCCCGGATCGAATGTGATCGCAGGCTGCTTGACCTTGAAGGTCTCGCCCGTACCCTCGGCGACCGCCGCCTCATCCGTGCCGAAGTACACCTCGTGTGCGATGGCGTTCAAGCCCCCCGTCCAACTCAGATCGACGTCAGGGTCCACCCACCTGGCCCCGTTGTAGGGTCGCGGGTCGTACGCGATCACGGGCGCCGCGGTGAACTGCCACACGTCCCCCGTGTGGACGGTCGTCATATCGACCTCGATCTCATCCACTCGCCAATAATACGTGACGCCGGGCACCAGACCCGGCCCATACCAGTGTGTGGTTATCGGCAAATGGAACCCGGCCAACTCGCCGGCGCCAGGTTCAGGATTCGTGCCTACATAGATATCGTGCAGGGCCGCCGTCACTCCCGGCTTCCACCGGAACAACGGCATCACAATGCCGGTCGCGCCATCGGCGGGCTCAGGGTTCCAGGCCTTTACGCGCGGAGCGGGATGGAACGCGACAAGCTCCTCGATATCCTCCGGGGACAAGGCCCGACCGTAGACGCGAGCCTCGTCGATGAAGCCGTTCCAGCCGCAGTTGCCACACGCGTTCCGCGACCCGATCAGCATGTTCAATCCATTGTCGCTGAACTGGGCGGCCGGAATGTCCGTCGTATTACGAGCCCGCAGCGCGCCGTCGACGTACAACTCCATCGCCTCGCCGGGCCGATACACGCCCGCCATGTGCACCCACCTACCGGTCGGCAGAGGTTCCGTATCGTGCACACTGAAAGAGGTAGCGCCGGTGGCCGAGATCTGCATCGTCGCGGGAAATGTGACCCCGTCTACTTTGGCCTCGATATTCAGATTCCAGGATCTGGCGCCGCTTCCGCCTCCCTTGGCGAGGATCCTGCTGTTGTTATCGTGACCACCATTCAAGAAGACCCACGCGGCCAGAGTCATCTCGCCCGTGATATTCAGTGCAGGCGCATCGGCAACGGCAATGTTGGACGCGGCGTCCCCCGGGAAGGACATGGCCGAATCGGCATAGCCGGAGCGATCCGGCGCCGGCATAACACTGCCATTGACCGTCCCGTGGAGCCCGCTGCCGCTGAGGTCTGCGCCATCGCCATCAAGCGGCCAATAGCCGACAAGGCCGGTCTCGATATCGCCCCGGGCAGCCCCGGCCAGAACCAGGCCCAGGACAAGTCCGAACGCGACTGGGACGACTTTCTCTCTACGCATGGTGGGCCTCCTTCACAAGTAACAAAACCAGGGTGGGGAAAATCGATGAGAGATGGGGCTGTCGATCTCGATTCGAGGATCTATCACCACGACTGATCATCCTCCGGTGCATGGTCCTATCCTGGTACGGCTGCAGACCAACACGTTGCCTGTATCACCAAATCACTATGAATCGCCAGTTTGAGTATACCTTATAGGACGCACCGGCGTCAACCGGAAACCGGCGGCAATCCACAGAACAAGCTATGTGCCCGGCCGGCCTATTCTCTTATCACGGCCCGAAGGATGTCCGAGCCCGTGCCACAAGGCCTCGACAATAACGGGCGGTCCTGGGCTACCCCGCGGAAGCGAGCCGACCGCCGTATTCGCCGCCCTGTGCGGGCCGCATGTTCCGGATGGCATCCATACGCCGCTGGGCCAGGGAGGGACCGTGAATTCGGCCCCGCAGCCAGCCGGGCCGATTCGTCGTGATGCCGTCAACGCCCATCCCCCGCAAACGAACGGCGTCGGCCGGCTCATCCACCGTCCAGGCGTAGAGCTTCAAGCCGGCCTCCCTGACCGCCGAGATGAAGCGTCGGGTAATCCCCGACCAGTGAACGTCGAGACCATCGAGGCCGTGAGCCCTCGCCTCCTTCGCCAGCAAACGGCTGTAGGGGGCCCAAAATCGCTTCTCGCAGAGCCAGTGGGCAGGCACATCCGGCATCATCGCCTTGGCGGCTTTCATCGTATCGAGATCGAACCCGATCGTCTCAATCTGCGACCGCTTCCCACTGCCTACAATCATCCTGTCCAACCGGGGCAGGATTTCGGGGCCGCACTTGACCTCGATAAAGAGCTGCCGGCCCGGGGGAACGGTCTCCAGGACCTCTTCGAGGAACGGAATGGCCTCGCCGGCGAATCCCGGGTGCTTGTGCCGACCGACGTCGAGCAGACGGAGACGCCCGGAATGGGTCGCGGCGACCTCCCGGTGCGTGCCGGCGGTCCGCCCGGTTGTCGCGTCGTGGATCGCAACGATTCGGCCGTCCCGCGTCAGATGCACGTCCACTTCCACGGCGTCCGCGCCCAATTGCCATGCCAGCTCCACGGAGGCCAGGGTGTTTTCGGGCGCCAGGTGCGATGCGCCGCGATGGGCAATGACCTTGACGGGATCGACAACGTGCAGGAACCTCGAACGCCAGGGCGTGACCCGGCGTGAAAGGACCAGAAGCGAATTGTACGCAGGTACGAACATGGCTACGCCGTTCGGCAC
Source organism: uncultured Phycisphaerae bacterium (assembly GCA_965603505.1). GTDB lineage: Bacteria > Planctomycetota > Phycisphaerae > Sedimentisphaerales > Anaerobacaceae > PLanc-01. The sequence continues at coordinate 13,745 of CBFDDG010000043.1, forward strand.
GATCTCCAGCCGTTCTTGATGTAAATGCGGCAACCGTGCCTACGCGCGCCGGTTCGCCCGAGCCTCCCAAGGCGGAATACCACGCTGGGGAGCCCACTCATCGGCTCCACTATACCAGATCCTGAAACAGAAAGCACGTACGTTCTCATTCCGCCCGCGGCTCAAACATCCTTCGGAACGACGAAAGGAGCACGGTACTCCCGAGCAAGCATCCGGTTCGCCTCATCGTCATTGACGTACCGCTGCCGGCCAGGATCGAACGCGAGCGACCGCCCCAGCCGATAAGACGTGTTGGCCAGGTGAATGAGCGAGCAACTGTAGTGGCCGTCCTCCACGCAGCCCGGCAGGCCGGTGGCGTCGTTGGCCCGGATCGCATTGATGAAGTTCTGGTAGTGGTCCCGATCCTGGTTGTTCGTGGTCGTGCCTGAGGGGCCCGGCTCACGTTTCCTGCCCATGAACGTCTGCCAGCGGCCGCCATGCATCGTCATATAGCCTTCTGAGCCATAGAAGATGTTGCCGATGTTATTGTCGGCCGGCTTGCCGAAACCGCCCTCGTAGTTGGTGATCCAGTGGCGGACCTCGAACTGCAGGATCTTTTTCTTGTCACCGCCGCCTTTCGGGTTCGGGAACTCGAAGACGGCGATCTGCACGTTCGGCGTCTCCTGATCGTCGTCGAACATGACGTGCGCACCCATGGACGTCACTCGCGTCGGCAGCGTCACGCCGAGCCCCCATCGCGCGATGTCCATCTCGTGGACACCCTGGTTGCCGATGTCGCCGTTGCCGTAATCCCAATGCCAATGCCAATTGTAGTGGAAGCGGTTGCGCGAGAAGGACCGTTGCGGGGCCGGTCCCAGCCAGGTATCGTAATGGACGCCCGGCGGCACGGGCTCTTCGGGCGTATGCTTGATGGTGTCGCGCCACTTGTAGCACGTTCCCTTGGCCATGTAGACTTCGCCGAGTCCGCCGTTGCGCATAAACTCCATCGCCTCCTGGTAGGCCCTTGAGCTGCGGCTCTCCGTGCCGTGGTGGACGATGCGTTTGTACTTCTTGGCCGCCGCGATGAGCTGCTGTCCCTCGAAGACGTTGTGCGTGAATGGCTTCTCGATATGGGCGTGCTTGCCGGCCTGACAGGCCCAGACGCCGGCCAGTGCGTGCCAGTGATTGGGCGTGGCCACGCTGATCGCGTCGATGGTCTTGTCCTCAAGCAGCTTGCGGATGTCCACGTAGGTCTTGGGGATGGGAAGGTTGTTCTGCTCGAACCACTTGAGCCGCTCGGGGAACATATTCTCATCAATGTCGCACAGGGCCGCCACTTCGACATTTGGCAGGGACGGGTATTTGCGGATATGGCTGCCGAAGCCGTGCCCGCGGATGCCGACAACGGCTACGCGCACGCGGTCGTTCGCCCCAGCCCAGGAAGGATTCGTGCCCCACAGGCTCAGCCCCGCGGCCGCACCGAGCGAGACCTTTGCGGATTGTTGCATGAAACGTCTTCGTGATACGACTGACTTGGATTCCATCTGATAGCCTCCCGAAACTCACGGTCATTCATGTCGCGTTGCGGGTCATACGACCGGCTCCACGCCGTACATCTGGCAGAATCTGCGCAGGGCCCTGGCGTAGTCGTCATAGACCATGACGAGGTGGTGCCCCTTCAGATCCGCAACGTCCTGCAATTCGTTGATGGTTGTCTCCACATTGGTCCGGCAGCCCCCGGTCTGCGGGACAGGCGGGCACCCAACGATCTCGCCTGAGTACACGAGCATTTGCGGCGTCTCCGCGTCGGACTTCACGGACAGGTATTTTGCAATGGTCACCTCCTGCCCGGGCGAGAAGAGGACCCGCGGCACGCAGCCCCAGCCCGCCTCGGCATGGTTCATCAGCATGTACGGTTCCGGTGGGGCATCCGCGCCTTTCATCTTCGTCGCACTTGTGCAATGCGCACAGAAGTAATGGTTGCTCTCGGTTTCCACGGTCGGATTGTGCTGGAACCCGGGCTTGTCGAACAGATACTGGAACAGCATCATGGTCAGCGTCGCGTCGAGGTCGGATTCGCAGCCCGCCGGGAGGCCGTCGTTTCGCAGGTCCATGAAGCCCATGCACGGCGGGACGTGCTGATGTGGATGCCGCAGCCCCCCCAGACATTCCATCATCACGGCGTCGGCCCCGGCCGCCGCGACCACCCGCCTCATCGCGACAGTCGCTCGCGCCGCGTCGAGAATATCCTCGGTCGTGGGCTGAAAGATCTTCCGCGCGCCCTTACGGTAGCGCGCGGCCGTCTCTTGGACCTCGCCCGTGGCGCCGGTCCGTTTGAACTCTTCGATGAAGCCCGTATTGGCAACGGTCCGGACTCGCGTGCCCAGGTGCGGCAGGACGTGGTCGTTGGCGCGGGCGGTGGCAATGTTGAGAATCAGACTCTGCTTCATCCACGCGGCGGTCCGAACCATCCGCATGCCCTGCTCGACGGCCTCGAAGTTGTCGAGCGAGTTGATCATGTAGACGCCGGGCCTTCGGTGAAATTCGCGAACCATGCCGACCAGGAGCACCCCCAGTGTGGCGAGGACGACCGTCGGCAGCTCCGTTTCCTCAACGATCCGCTTCACGTGCGGCCAGTGCCCCTTCTTGAAGGGCACGAGGAACAGCGCGTCCGGCGACTCCGCCTTCACCTGATTGATGAAGCGCGTCACGTTGTCCTCCCCGTCCAGCGGCTGCCGCTCGACCGCGATCCGCACACCGAGTCGGGTTTCAAACTCGTGCAGCTTGCCCATGTATTGCAACTGGCGCCCCTCGGCGTCGAACGTCGAGCCGGGCCAGCTATAGTAGCCGACCTTCCGCAGGGATTCGGTGGGCGGATAGACGAAAGCCGCCCGCACGACGGCGGGCTTCTTGGCCGGCCCGGCCGATTGCGCCATCGCCAGGCTGCCGAGCCAACTGTGCCCGCTCAACGATAGAGCGGTCGTCGTTCCACCGACCGCCTGAAGGAACATGCGCCTTGAAACATGCCCGTCGAAACCGTGAAATGATCCCATCATGGCCCCTTTCCTTCGCTGTG
>CBFDDG010000044.1:0-16745 GCA_965603505.1 uncultured Phycisphaerae bacterium
GGGGTAACTTGAGAGAAGGGGGCAAGAAAGATGGCTCAAACGCACAAATGGCATATGACGATCATGTGGCTATCACTCTGGTTGTGTGCCGCGTCGCTTACAGGTTCGACCGCCGTGGGAAGCGAAGCAGGCGGCAGCCGGGTCGAATGCTGGGATATCTTTGAGGTGTCACTCAAGGGCCCCTCATCCGGGAATCCGTTTGTGGACGTACATCTTAGTGCCCGGTTCAAACAGGGTGATAAGGTTTTCAGGCCGGAAGGCTTCTATGACGGCGACGGCGCCTACAAGGTTCGCTTCATGCCTGATGCCCCGGGCAGGTGGACGTATATCACCGAGAGCAACTGCACGGAATTGGACGGCAAGAGCGGCGCGTTCACCTGCATCGAGGCCGGGCCGAACAATCACGGGCCGGTGCGGGTCCATGATACGTTCCGCCTGGCCTACGCCGACGGCACGCCGCACTTCTCCATTGGCACAACCTGCTACGCCTGGGTCCACCAGGGCGACAAGATGGAAGAGCAGACACTTCGGACCTTGCAGACCGCGCCGTTCAACAAGATGCGCATGTGCGTGTTTCCCAAGGCCTATTCCTACAACAAGAACGAGCCGGAGTATTACGCCTACGAAGGCAAGCCGCTGAAGGATTGGGACTTCAAGCGGTTCAATCCCGCGTTCTGGCATCACTTTGAAAAGCGGGTGCGGCAGTTGCGCGACATGGGGATCGAAGCGGATATCATCATCTTCCATCCGTACGACCGCTGGAGCTTCAAGGACATGGGCCATGCGAACAACCTTTTCTACCTGCGGTATCTGGTGGCGCGTCTCGCAGCCTATCGTAACGTATGGTGGTCTTTCGCGAACGAATTCGATCTGCTGAAGTGGCCGATGGAACACTGGGACGAGTACATGCGACTGGTGCAGGAGATCGATCCATACGACCACCTGCGCGGGATTCATAACTGCCGGACCTGGTACGACCACACCAAGCCCTGGGTCACGCACGCCAGCCTCCAGACCAGCAATTTCAACGCCGCTGGCGAATACCGTGACAAGTACAGGAAACCGGTGGTCTATGACGAATGTCGATATGAGGGCAACGTTCCGCAGGGCTGGGGCAATATCACGGCCGAGCAGATGACGCGCAACTTCTGGATGGGGTCGCTGGCAGGCTGCTACGTGGGCCACGGCGAGACGTACAAACACCCGGAGGATCTGTTGTGGTGGGCCAAGGGCGGTGTGTTACGCGGACAAAGTCCGGCGCGGATTCAGTTTATGAACGGTATCATCGAGGGGCTGCCCTATCAGCAGATGGTGCCGGACTTCAGCCACCACCCGGACGTGTGCATCATCGCCAAGAAGGGCGAGTGTTACCTGATGTACTTTGCCGGCAAGAAACCGGTGACAATTACCCTGCCCGGCGGCAGGTCCTACAAGGTTGACGGCATCGACACGTGGGAGATGAAAGCTCTGCCGATTGGCTCGGCCGGTGCGGGCAAGTTTAGCTTCGCACCCCCGAAGCAGGACTATGCGATCCGCCTGATACGTTACGCGCCGGGCGAGAAGATTCGTCCGGAGGCCCAAGCCACATCCGACAAGCAGGAAGGTACCGCCCCTCTGACCGTCAGATTTTCGACGCCGTGGCAGAAGCGGTGCCGCTGGGATTTTGGCGATTCCAGCAGGTCAACGGAGAGTTCCCCCGTCCACACGTTTGACAAACCGGGGATGTACACGGTCACACTTACGGTTACCGACGATGATGGAGTCTCTGGCAGCGCGACCTTGCCTGTCCTCGTTGACCGCAAGTCCGGTGAGCCGGTGGTCAGATTTGGTTTTGCCGACGGTGATGATCCTAAGGTGACGCTGCATGGCGGCAAGGTCACCCGGTCGAGCGGCGGCGCGTACGATCTGGGTTCAGGTGAGCCGTTTTCGTGGATCAAGGTAGGCGATGGGGCGATCAAAGATCTGGAGGGCGCCCGGTCGTTTACGGTCATGGGCTGGCTCAAGGCTTCCGGTATGAAAATCGGGGCCGGCGGCAACCGTATCCTCTTCAGCCTGCAACACAATCACTCCGGCATCGATCTCGTTCATCACGCCGACGGCAGAATGCGCCTGGCCGTCAATCAATGGCCGGACGGTATCTCCAACGACAGCTCCAAGGGCAAGATCCGAATCGGCAAGTGGATCTTCTTCGCTGTGACCTACGACGCCTCAAGGGAAAGAGATAACGTGTGCTGGTACTTCGGCGATGAGAGTAAGCCGGCGCAGTTTGACCGCAAGAACCGCTACAGGAATGGCCCGGTGGGCGAGGGCAGCGGTGACCTCGTGATCGGCAACTTCAACAAGACCCTGCATGGTGCCGGGCTGGACCGGCAGTTCCGGGGCCAGATCCGCGGTCTTCAAATCTACGCCAGCCGCTTGGGAATGCGAGGAGCCCTTTCGCTGGAGGAGATTCGGAAACACCAGCAGGACAGATGAGCCGTTCCAGGAAAGTGCTGTTTGCATCGCACAGGTCTCCGCCCTACAATGGTCACGTTCGTTCAGACAAGGTAAGGAGCCGAGCATGGCGAAGAAATTGTACATCCTGGTTGCGGCGCTCTCATTCGTGAGTTTGTTGGCGGGTGGCTGTCGCAAGGGGCCGCCACCGGAAGCGAAGACGAGAATCGCCGTGGTCGTCTCCACGTTGAACAATCCGTGGTTTGTCGTCTTGAAGGATGCCGCCAAGGGTAGGGCAGAGGCGTTGGGCTATGAGGTTGACGTGTTTGACTCGCAGAATTCACCGGCAACGGAGGCGGGCCATTTTGACACGATCATCGACGGCAAGTATGCGGCCATTCTCTTCAACCCGACGGATGCGGAGGGCTCGATCGCCAGCGTTCGGCGGGCGAAAGACGGCGGGGTCCCCACATTTTGCATGGACCGGGAGATATCCGCCAACGACGTCGCGATCAGCCAGATCCTCTCCGACAACTTTACGGGCTGTGTGGCCCTGGGCGAGTATTTCGTCGAGAAGCTGAATGGACAAGGCACGTACGTCGAGCTCCTCGGCCTGCTCGGGGACAACAATACGCGCAATCGCTCGGACGGCTTCCACAGCGTGGTTGACAACTACAAAGAGCTGAAGATGGTCGCTCAGCAGACGGCGGACTTCGACCGCACAAAGGCGATGGAGGTCATGGAATCTCTTCTTCAGGCTCATCCCGATATCAATGCGGTCTTCTGCGGAAACGACGCCATGGCGATGGGTGCGTATCGTGCCCTCGCGACGGCGGGCAAGGATGAGCAGGTAATGGTCTTTGGTTTTGATGGAGCCAAAGACGTTATCGACGCGATCCGAGCAGGCAACATCGTGGCCACCGGCATGCAGTTTCCCAAGACGATGGCGCAGATGGCGGCCGAGTCCGCCGACCAGTACATCAGGGGCAAGAGGGACTTCCCGCAGAAAGTTCCTGTGGCCGTCGAACTCGTGACTCAGGAGAATATTGGCAAGTACATCGCCTACGGGCGGGACGAGTAACGATCAGAGCGTCGAGCGAATGAAGCGAAAGTACATATTCTACGCTGTTTTTGGGGCGGGGATGCTGCTCCTGCTGGGCAGTTCCGTGGAGTTTCGCAGTCTCAAGGCCAAGAGGGCCGAGGAGCAAGCTGAGCGGTTTGATCCCGTCCAATATGCCCGTGATTTCTGGGCTCGTCGACTGGACGGCGTGTTGGAGACGGCGCTGAGCGTCGAGGAGTTGATCCATCTGTTCAATACGGACATGGATGCCGCCGTAAGCAAGGGCCGAACTCTGGGCCAGAGCAGGGTTCATGCCTATTTGCTGGAGGGCGAGGGGAAGATCATCTCCGTGAACAAAGACGGCTTGTGCGTCAGTGTTACGAGTCCCGAAGCCGACCCCGAGATTCTGGTCTGCGCCGGCTCTTACATTTCGGGTAATGCCGTCAGGGATGCCTCCGGCCTCATCGACGTCAGCGCTTTCTCGGACACTATGAAGTTCAACAAGATCAGCTTTGAGATCAACAAGATCGTAGTTCAAGAGGTCATCACGCCTTTCCTGGACAAGGGCCCCCGGGCGGGAATGACCGTCCGGTTTGTCGGGGCCGCAGAGGTTGCAGAGGAGGCCGCGGAGGAGGTCCCGTTCGGAGGCCGCCAGGGACGCAGCGAGTCGAGACCTGCCTATCATCTTCTCAAGGTGGTCCCCATTCGATTGGATCTGAAATAGCTCCCCAGCATTCTTGTTCGCGTATGGTTGCAACGGAACACAACGACGTAGCTCTTGCCGCCGAAAGGGTCACCAAGAGCTTTGGCGGCATCAAAGCACTCGATGACGCTCATGTCAGCGTGTATGCCGGCCAGGTCAACGCGGTGGTCGGGGAGAACGGGGCCGGCAAGTCCACGCTCATGAAGATCCTGGCCGGCGTCTATCAGGACTATGAGGGCCGCCTCTTCCTCGGCGGCCAGGAGGTGTCCTTCGCCAATCCGAGGCAAGCCCAGGAAGCAGGGGTCGCGATCATCCACCAGGAGTTGAATCTGATTCCTCACTTGAGCGTCGCCGAGAACGTCTTTCTGGGCAGAGAGTTTTTGAATGCGCTGGGCCTCATAGACTTCAAGAAGATGGTTGACGAAACCCGCACGCTTCTGGACAGGCTGGACCTCCGCGTTGACCCGCGTCGGAGCGTGCGCGAGCTGCGTGTGGGCCAACAGCAGGTGGTCGAAATCGCCAAGGCCCTTGCGCTGAATGCCCGTGTGATCATCATGGACGAACCGACCTCCGCCATCAGTGAGCGAGAGGTGGACGTGCTGTTTGATCTGATACGCGCCTTGACTCAGCAGGGCGTCGCCATCGTGTACATCAGCCACAGACTGGAGGAGATCTTTCGGATCGCCGACCGGGTCACTGTAATGAGGGATGGCAGGACCGTCGGCTCCCGGGCCTGCACGGAGTTGGGGCACGATGACGTCGTGCGCATGATGGTCGGCAGGGACATAGAGGACTTCTTCGTGAAGACCGAGGCGCCGGCCGGGGCCGAAGCATTCCGGATAGAAGACACTCGGCTCGATCATCCCGACCGACCGGGCGATTATTTAGTGAAGGATGTGGGCTTCTCCGTCAAACGAGGCGAGGTGCTGGGCCTGTTCGGGCTCATGGGGGCGGGCCGGACGGAACTTTTTGAGGCGATCTTTGGGCTGCATACCAGGACTTCCTCCGGGCGTCTGTTTCTGGAGGGTAAGGAGTTGAGGATATCATCCCCGGCCGATGCCATAGACAGGGGCATCTCGCTGGTGCCTGAAGACCGCAAGCAGCAGGGCCTGGTGATGGATATGTCCGTTTCGGCCAGCGTCAGTCTGGCCGGCATCCGGCAGGTAGAGCGGTTCGGATTTCTGAGCCATCGTCTGGAGCGAGCCCTGACCGATGAGTACGTGAGCCGTCTCCGGATCAAGACAGCCTCCGTGCAGCAGCCGGTGAAGAACTTGAGTGGCGGGAATCAGCAGAAAGTCGTCATCGCCAAGTGGCTGGCCACAAAGCCGAAGGTGCTGCTTCTCGACGAACCGACGAGGGGGATCGACGTCAATGCCAAGAATGAGATCTACAAGCTGATCAGTGAACTGGCGGCGGCGGGGCTCGCCATTGTCATGAGCTCTTCGGAGCTGCCGGAGATCATGACCATCGCGGATCGAATCATCGTCCTGTCGGAAGGCAGGCAAACAGCAGAGTTCACTCGGGCGCAAGCCACGGAGGAATCCATCCTGCGGGCAGCGCTTCCGCAGAGTCTCTCCCTGGCTCGACACGACGCGGTCCGCAACGGCGTGAAGTCATAAGGAAAACTATGATGTCAGACCGGATAGACTATAGAGCGGTTATTTCACGCTTTCACTCGCTCATTGCTCTATTGCTGATGGTTCTGGCATTCAGCGTCTTTGCGGACGGCTTCCTCTCCGTGGACAATTTCTGGACCGTGATGCGGCAAATTTCGGTGAATACCTGTCTGTCCGTCGGCATGACGCTGGTGATCCTCACGGGTGGGATCGATCTGTCGGTGGGCTCGATCCTGGCCCTGAGCGGGGCGGTCATGGCCGGCCTGCTCAAATCCGGCACGGAACTGGAGACCCTCAATCTGTATGTTGGCTATGGGGCCCCGGCGGCCATCACCATCGGCATCCTGGTCGGTGCGTCCCTTGGCTTGTTCAATGGCGTCGTGATCACGCGGTTCAAGGTCCCGCCGTTTGTGGCGACGTTGGCCATGCTGACCATCGCCCGGGGGCTGACGAAGCTATATACGGGCGGTGAGGCGATTACGGGGCTGGGTGACGCCTTCGTTACAATAGGATCGGGAAGGTTGCTGGGCATCCCCAACCAGGTGTGGATCGCCGCCGGCATTGTCATCGCTGCAACCGTGCTGCTCAAGAAGACGCGGTCCGGACGGTACATCTACGCCGTCGGGGGCAATGAAGAAGCGGCGAAACTTTCGGGGCTTAACGTCAAGAGGGTCAAGCTGATGGTCTACACGGCGGCCGGCGCGCTGTCCGCAGTCGGCGGCTTGATTGTCACGTCGAGACTCAACTCGGCAACACCGATCGCCGGCGAGGGGCTCGAGCTCGATTCCATCGCCGCCGTCGTCATCGGCGGCACGTCCTTGTCGGGGGGCAGAGGCTCCGTGCTCGGCACCGTCCTCGGGGCTTTGATCATCGGCGTCCTGAACAGCGGCCTGGTCATTATGGGTGTGGATCCGTTCTGGCAGACGGTGATTAAGGGGCTCGTGATTTTGTTGGCGGTCGTTGTCGACAAGCTCAACTCTGGGGAATAACAAGATGGAGGTCTCGTGACCGATCTCGAACTCAGGATCAAATCGATTCAGTACCGCAAGAAGCTGCTGGCGTGCGTGAAAAGGGCCGGCGCAGGGCATACGGGTGGTGACCTGTCCTGCATGGACATTCTCAACGTTCTGTACAATCGCATCCTGAACGTTTCGCCCGAGGCCTGTGATGATCCGGGGCGCGATCGTTATATCCAGAGCAAAGGCCACTCGGTCGAGGCTCTCTACGTGGTGTTGGCCGACAAGGGTTTCTTCCCTGAATCCGACCTGGAGACGCTCTGTCGGTATGGTTCACCCTATGTGGGCCATCCGACGCGGAAGGTACGGGGGATCGAACAAAACACAGGAGCTCTGGGCCACGGCCTGGCCTTCAGCGTGGGTGTGGGGCTTGCCGCCAAGAAGGATAGTGCCGCCTACCGTGTCTACACGCTCCTGGGAGACGGCGAGTTGGCCGAAGGCTCAAACTGGGAGTCGATGATGGTTGCGGCCCATTACCGGCTCGACAATCTGACCGCCATCATCGACCGCAACACGCTCCAGATCACTGGACCGACCGAGGACGTCTGTTGTCTTGAACCGCTGGGGGAAAAGCTCGAGGCCTTCGGGTGGAGCGTCGTCGCGGTCGACGGTCACGACGTCGCCGCGCTCGGTCGCGTGCTTGGCGAGGTGCCTTTGGAAGTCGGCAAGCCGAGCGCCGTCATCGCCCGGACGATCAAGGGCAAAGGGATCAGCTTCATGGAGAACGATCCCAAGTGGCATCATCACGTGCCGGACGATGAACAATATGAGCAGGCACAGCATGAGCTGGACACGCTGCTGGCGGAGATCACGTCATGAGTTTTGAAGCAGGCCATGAGCTGGGGCGGGCCAATCTGGAGATCTTCTCCGAAACCCTGCTGTCACTGGCCCGGCGGAACAGGAACGTGATCGCCGTCACTAGTGATTCGCGCGGTTCGGGCAAGCTGGCACCATTCGCTGCGGCCGTGCCTGATCAGCTTGTGGAGGTGGGCATCGCCGAACAGAACCTCGTCGGAGTGGCGGCCGGGCTTGCGTCGGCCGGCAAGAACGTGTTCGCTGTGTCTCCAGCCTCCTTCCTGACGGCACGTGCGCTCGAGCAGATCAAGAACGATGTCTGCTATTCCGACCGGCCGGTGAGACTCATCGGCATCAGCGCCGGCGTCAGTTACGGCGCGTTGGGCTCGACGCACCATTCGACCCATGACTTGGCGGCTCTGCGAGCTCTGGATAATATCACCATCATCGTACCGGCGGATAACTTCGAAGCCGAAGAGGCAATCAAGACCGCCGCAGGGATGAGTCACCCTGTCTATCTCCGTTTCGGGAAGCGCCCGCTGTACCATCTCCATCGCCCGGGGGCGCGGTTCGAGCCGGGCAGAGCGCTTCTTGTCCGCGACGGGACGGATGTGGCCTTCATCGCGACCGGCGAGACGGTGCATCACGCATTGATGGCTTCCGAGGAGCTACAAAACGAGAGTCTGTCGTGTCGGGTGGTCAGTATGCATACGGTCAAGCCGCTCGATGTTGATGCGGTCGTCTCGGCCGCGACCGACTGCCGGGCCCTGGTGACCGTCGAGGAGCACAGCGTTTTCGGCGGTTTGGGGGAAGCGTGTGCGGCGGCCCTCATGCAGGCTGGAATGCGCGTGCCTTTCAGGATCGTCGGTTTCCCGGATGAGTATATGGTCACAGGGAGTCAACGGGAGATCTTCGATCATTACGGGATCAGCGCGAGGGGATTGGCGCAAACGGCCAAGACTCTGCTGACGGAAGACGTGCGCCGGAGCAGAGCGAACCACCTCAAGCAACGGAGGGCAACGCAACGATGAGTTCCGAGTTCATTCTGGCCGTCGATCAGGGCACCAGCGGGACCAAAACCGTCGTCTTTGACGTTGACGGGCGAGTCGCGGCGAAGACAACGGAACCTCTGACATCCCGTTTTCCGCATTCGGGGTTTGTGGAGCAGGATCCCGTTGAGATCTATGGCAATGTTCTGGCTTCTGTGAAGGCGTGCCTTAAGGAATTCGGGGACGCTACATCCGCAGACTTGAGCGCGATAACCGCGTGCGGCATCTCCAATCAGCGAGAAACCTTCGTCCTCTGGGACGACTCAGGCGAGCCGTTGTGCAACGCTGTCGTTTGGCAGTGCAAGAGGTCGGTGGACATCTGTGACCGTCTCAAAAGCACGGAACTGGAGAACCAGATCAAACAAAGGACCGGACTGATCGTCGATCCCTATTTCTCCGGCACCAAGCTCCTCTGGCTCTGCGAAAACGACCCGGCGGTCGCAAGAGCGATTCGCGCCGGCAAGGCGTACTTCGGAACGGTCGACACCTGGCTGCTGTACAAACTCACCTCCGGGCGCAGCCATCTCACGGATCACACAAACGCCTCGCGCACGTTGCTTTTCAATATCGACCGGCTGGAGTGGGATACGGATCTACTGCAGGAGTTGGGGCTGGCCGGTCTGAGGCTACCGCAGGTTCACCCCTCTTCCTTTGCATATGGTGTTACGGACTTCGGCGGCCTGCTGCCGAAAGCGATCCCGATATCCGCCATGATAGGCGACTCCCACGCCGCGGCCTTTGGAGAACGCTGCTTTTCTCCGGGCACCGCCAAAGCGACGATGGGTACCGGCTGTTCCATTCTGCTCAACACGGGGGCAAAAAGGGTCGCATCGAACGCCGGGATGGTGACGACCATCTGCTGGAGCACCGCGGACCGGGTCGATTACGCTTTGGAAGGGATCATTGTCACGTGCGGCGCCACGATCAACTGGCTGCGCGACAATATGGGGCTGTTCGCTGACAGCCGTCGGACGGAAAAAATAGCACTGTCCGTCGAAGACAACGCAGGCGTCTACCTCGTTCCCGCCTTCAGCGGTCTCGGGGCACCCCACTGGAAAATGGATCTGCGGGCGGCCATCCTGGGATTGACCTTCGGATGTGACAAGAACCACATCGTCCGAGCCGCGCTGGAATCGATTCCGTACCGGATCAAGGACGTGATTGTTGCGATGGAGAAAGAAAGCGGCATCAAGCTGCGGCAACTGAAAGTCGATGGCGGCGTAACGGCCAACCAGTTCGTGATGCGGTTCCTGGCCGACCTGCTGAAGACGGACGTCGTCAACATTGGGATCCCGGATGTCTCGGCCCTTGGTGCGGCGTACCTGGCTGGCCTTCAACGGGGAATATTCAGGGATATCCGGCAGATCGAGCGGATCAGAACCGCTGAGAGGAAGTACGCACCCGGGCCCGACACGCAGACGGCTCACATTTCTTATGAGGGGTGGAAGAACGCCATTCAACAACTCGTGATGTTGCAGCCGCCGTAAGGTGCGGAAAAGGTCTCGCAATTTGCCTGGAGTTGCCAACATGCCGGACGCTCGAAAAGTCGTTCTGCTGATTAACCCTTCAAGAGAGTACACCCGAGGTCTCCTGAACGGGATTGCCAAGTATGCACGTCTGCACGGTTCCTGGACTTTCTACCGACCTCTGGAGTACCGAGAGCCCAGGTTCAGACAGAGGCTCCCGTTGGTTCTGAAAGTTCTGCAGCCGGACGGCATTCTCATGCGTGAACCGCCTCACGCGGACGAAATCATCAAAATGGGCGTGCCCGTCTTATCCTTTCCCTACACGCGCGAGACGATCCCGGGGATAGCCAACGTGGTGACCGACCATAGCGCCGTGGGGGAGATGGCGGCTGAGCACCTGCTCGAGCGCGGGTTCCGGCAGTTTGCCTACTGTGGTTTCGATGACTGGTGGTGGTCGCGCAGGCGAAGAGAGGGGTTCTCTCAGAGGGTCAGGAAAGCGGGTTTTCACGTCCAAGCCTACCGATTGCCCCAAGCCAAGTCAAAACGGACATGGAGTAAAGAGCTCCCCATCATTGCCGATTGGCTCAAGAAATTGCCCAAGCCGGTCGGCTTGATGGCCTCCAACGATGACCGCGCGGAACTGGTGATTGAAGCCTGCAAGACGACCGGCTTGAGTGTCCCCGATGAGGTGGCGGTTGTCGGCGTCGACAACGATCGCACCATTTGCGATCTCAGCAGCCCGCCGCTGTCAAGCGTTGCCTTGAACGTTCGCAAGGCAGCCTACGACGCAGCCGCATTGCTGGACCGAATGATGGCGGCCGGTCCAGGAGTGACGGAGACGATATGCATCCAACCGACGCACGTGGTCACGCGACTATCGAGCGACGTTCTCGCGGTGGACGATCCGAGGGTTGCCGTTGCCGTGCAGTACATCCGTCGGCACGCCAGGACGAGTGTCGGCGTTGCCGCCGTCGTGGCCGACTCCAGCGCATCGCGGCGCGTTCTCGAGAAACGCTTCCGACGCACGCTGGGCCGCACCATACACGATGAGATCTGCCGGGCGCGAGTCGAATTGGTCACGGCCATGCTCGCGGAGACGCAGATGTCCGTCTCGGAGATTGCCCACAAGCTCGGTTTTTCGGATGTCGCGCATCTCTCTCGGTACTTTCACAAAGCAACGGGATTGAGTCCGCTCCAGTACCGCAAACGGTTCGTATTGTGAGATCGCCGCAAAATGGCAAAAAGAAATACGCAAAATGGAATTGTGGTTGTCCGCCCGTCTTACGAGAATAGGGGTATTGGAATGTGTGAATGAGTATTGTCAGGACGATTGATTTGTCGGGAATCGACCAGGCAGACACTTCCTGACTCAGATGTGTGAATGTGTTCTGTCGTCGCGATCTACACATTTGCCCCAGTTGGAGGGCGGTGGCGGCATATTGGCATTTGTTGGAAGTTACGAAGGTAGGGTCATGCGGCGGAATGTCGGATTTACACTGATTGAACTGTTGGTCGTCATTGCGATTATCGCACTATTGATGGCGATCCTCATGCCTGCACTTGGCAGAGCCCGGGACCAGGCCCGCACCATCGGATGCCGCTCGAACCTCAAGCAATACGGCATCGGCCTGAGAATGTATCTTGATGAAAACCAGTACAAATTCCCCGATGCCTGGACGTGGCTCAGGTCGGAGAGTCATGACTACGTGCGCAAGGGAGAAGAACCGGATGGTGTGTTCTGGACGTACCTGAAGGATCTGGATGTGCACATGTGTCCGAAGTTCTCCATGCTGGCCAAGGGCACGAGCTGGGAAGACACCGCAGTCAGCTATGTCATGAATTCGTATGTGGGCAGGGGCGGAGAGATTTGGGCAAGCTGGCTGGGCGCTGATGTGACCGGCGTTTCCAAAGAGACCGAGATCTACAATGCGTCAAGAGTGGCCGTGTTCATGGAGGAGAATACGTGGACAATCGAGGGGTACAGCGACTATCCGTTCAATGATACGCACTTCACCGTCGGCAATGAGAGGCGACTGATCGATAACTATGCGACCTACCACAACGCGCCGGGCGATCTTGACAAAGGTGGCTGCAATCTGGTTCTCGCGGACGGACACGTCGAATTCCTGCCGCGGGTGGAGGATTTGGATGAAGGCTTCCGGATCGCCTGGCCGAAGAAGGATCTGCCCTATTGACTCATGTTAGCTTCGTGCACGCGCTCAGAGAAGACGATGCATAAAGGAGCCGGTCACCAGCCGGGGCGATTCGCAAAAAGGCAAGCAAAAAGCGCAAAATGGCATATATCAGGCCCCGCTAATACGGTATCATAATCGTAGAGTTGCGTCGGAGGATCCGTTTCGTGCGGAACCGGGTCTGCGATACATCGAGCTGCTGAGAGTTGCGTATGCACAAGGACAGTTTGCTCGGAAAAGGAGGCAATTCCGCGATTTGCAGCCAGATCATTTTTTCCGGGAGTGTTTCCCGAATTCTGTGCCGCTCCAAGTTCCTGTCGGAGCGATATCGATGAAACGAGTGCAATAGACTTTGAAGGGAGAAGGCAGATGAGAAGTGTGCTGATAGCATTGATCGTCGGCGTAAGTCTCACCGCGTTCACACCCGTCCGTGCAGATGATGTGATCTGGGATTTCGAGGAGGGCGATGACCACGGCTTCACCCTGACGAGCGTCAATCCCGCCACAGCCGCACCTGACGACCCCGCCACGGCGGGTGATGAAGCGGTCACGGGCATCGGCGGGCCTAGGGGCCTGCCAGACGCCGGTGTGGCCTGGACTGTCGGACGTCCCGATCAATTCGATGGCTTTAGACCCGCCCTCCAGGAGGGCGACAAAATCAAAGCCGACGGGACCCTGGAGTACAATCAGCCCGGTACGAATCATCCCTTTGCATTTCCCATAAACGGGCGTGGTCAGGAGAGTTATCTCAGTACCTACAACCTCACCCAATGGGGCGACAACGTCCACACGGAGCAAAACGACCAGATCGCGAGGTCGCCACTGGTCCTGTTAGGTGACGGTGCCGTATTGACCGTTTGGGCATACGGTGGGGGCTCAGGCACGCATGCGCCGGCATTGGAACCCAATCCTGCGGCGGGGTATACGACCGGTTCCGCCGGCATTGCCGTCCTTTCCGCGGCCGATGGTTCCTTCCTGACCGGCGTTCTCACTAACGGCCATGGAAGCTTGAGGCAAGATACCATCGACCTCTCAGCGTATGCCGGACAGAAGGTGCGTATCGAAGTCGTGGACGCCTTTGACGGTGCTTGGGGCTGGCTCGCCGTAGACGAGATCCGCATCGCCAACGCCATCTCGTTGGGGGCCGCTCCGGAACAAGCGGTGGACCCGAATCCACCGGACGAAGCGACGGACGTGCCCCTGGATGTGGTCCTCAGTTGGACGCCCGGTGAGTACGCCCCGGCGCTGAATGGCCATCAGGTCTACCTCGGTGCGAACTTCGACGACGTCAATGAGGGGCTTGTCGAGGTTAGTCGGGCCGTCACCAGCGATCCTGCGTTCGATACGGCGGACCTCCCGTTCGCCCTGGATCTCGAGACCACCTACTACTGGCGAATTGACGAAGCCAACGCCGTAAGCGGGTCGGACAGGGGAAACGTCTGGAGCTTCACGACCGAACCGTTTGGGTATCCTGTCGAGAGCCTGACGGTCAAGGCGTCCAGTCAGCAGGTCGCCTCGCCCGCGACCAGGACCATCGACGGCTCCGGACTCAACGCGGATGACCAGCACTCCGACGATCTGGCGCAAATGTGGATGAGTATCGGCGTGCCGGCCTGGATCCAATACACCTTCGACAAAGAATACAAGCTCGATGAGCTGTGGGTGTGGAACGCCAACTCCCAGCTCGAAGCCTACATGGCCTTTGGGGCCAAGGACGTCACGATCGAGTACTCCACAGACGGCGAGGTCTGGGCTCAGTTGGAGGATGTGCCTGAATTCGCCCGGGGAACCGGTATGACGACCTACACCGCCAATACCGTCGTCAATTTCGGCGGAGTCACCGCGAAGTACGTCAGACTGACGATCAACGCCACCTGGGGCAGTCCCATTGCAGCCAGTCTGAGTGAGGTGCGGTTCTTCTACGTGCCCGTGCGGGCCCGCGAGCCCCAGCCAGCCGACGGCGCGACGGGCGTCAGCGTGGCAACCGACTTGATCTGGCGGCCCGGTCGCGAGGCGGCCAAGCATGAGGTCTACTTCGACAAGGATGAGCAGATTGTAACCGATGGGATCGCCCCCGTCGCAACCACGCAGGACGCGGTCTACAGCCCCCTGTCTCTTGATCTGGGCACAACGTACTACTGGCGCGTCGATGAAACGAATGACCTCGCGACGCCTGGGATATGGGCGGGCGACGTCTGGAACTTCTCAACCGCGGAGTATATGACAGTCGACGACTTCGAGAGCTACACGGACGACTACGAGGCCGGCCAGGCCATCTGGCAGACCTGGATTGATGGCATAGAGGATCCGCAGAATGGCGGTTCGCAAGTGGGCAATAGCGAGGCACCGTTTGCCGAGCAGACGCTCGTCCACGGCGGCAGGCAGTCCATGCCCTTAGCCTACGACAACACCGCCACGTTCTCCTTCAGCGAGGCGGTGCGTACCTTCGATAACCCGCAGGATTGGACGGCCAGCAGCATTAAGAGCCTGTCACTCTGGTTCTATGGCGATCCGGACAACACGGGTCAGTTGTACCTCAAGATCAACAGTACCAAGGTACCCTACAACGGCGATACGTCGGACATTAAGAGAAAGCAGTGGCAGCCGTGGAATATTGATCTGTCGGCCGTCGGCGAGAACCTGAAGAACATCACGAAGCTGACGATCGGCGTCGAGGGCGCCGGTACGGCGGGTGTGATCTACGTCGACGACATCCGTCTGTATCCGAGGACGCCCGAGCTCATCGTGCCGGTGGATCCGGGTAAGAACGGCTTGCTGGCGGAGTATCTGTTCGACAACGGCGCGACTGACAGCTCTGGCAACGGCTACAATGGGACGTTCCTCGGCAATGCCCGGGCTGCCGACAGTGTCCTGGTCCTGGATGGCATTGACGATGCGGTCTCGATCCCCAGGCTCGGGGGCCCGAACGCGACGTTCAACCAGTGCACCTACTCCATGTGGATGTACTCGGTCCGGGAGCCGGCGACGGCCGGGATCATCGGTGGGATCAACAGTAACGATTGGGGTCCTGGTGGAATCCACTGCAAACTCTTTGATGGTCGGGCCAACGCGGGAGTCAACGCCCTTGCAGGCGGCGACATGAATGGCAAAACCATCGTTGGACCAGACGAATGGGTTCATCTCGCACTAACTGTCTCGGACACCGAGGCAACCATCTACCTGAATGGACAGCCGGAGGCCTCTCGCGGCTTTAGCACGCTTTTGACCATGATCCTCGGCAACGGCTCCATCGGCGCGTGGAACAACAACGGCGATATCCAGCGCGAGCTGACCGGCGAGATGGACGACGTGCGTATCTATGACAGAGGGGTGTCTGAGGCAGAGCTTCTCTGGCTGGCCGGCAAGAGGACGCCCGTGCACAAACCGTTCTGAAACGGCTCTGACTATAGCGTAAACGTGGGACCGAGAAAGGCTGTGGGCATCGCTCACAGCCTTTCGCCTCTTACGCACAAGCATACGGGATCTGGTGTGCTTGTCAAGCGGCCATCGGACGGCCTCGTTGCGGCTGGATTCGCCGTGCAGGCTCTTTGAGACGACGGCGTGTGGGGCAGGAAGCCAGAGTGCAAGTGGTCTCAACCGTATTTTCCCGGCCGGGAGGAGAGAATCGGCGGTCTGTATTTGAGGTGTCGGCGGAGCTTTTCTGTGATCGGAAAGCAGGAGGCGCGCACGAGGGACTACGCCGTGTTCTTGAGGCGACAGGCCGCGATTCACGTTTCCTGTGGTTGAATTTCTCCTGGCGGTGTCTGTGCTTATCTTGTCTTGCTCATGGCCCTACACGGCGGAAAAGAGCACGGCCAGGAGCAATGAGACGATGGCGCTGGTGAAGCCGAGGACGGCCACCAGCGGCAGCCAAGTCTTGAGACCCTCGGTTTCCGTCAGGCCGGTCATCTTGACGAACACCCAGAACCCGCTGTCGTTCATCCAGGAGCCGATCATGGAGCCGCCGCCGATGGCGGTCGCCAGCAGGACGGGCGGATAGCCGAGCGAGTCCATCGAAGGGACCATCGCGGCGATCATGGACGAGGCGGTGACCATGGCGACCGTGCCGGAGCCCTGGGCGATCTTCATGATGCAGGCAATGAATACGCCGATGACCAGGAACAGGACGCCGCCGGCCGGTTCGGCCTCGCCGCCCGCGAAGAGCGCCTGGATCCTCGGTCCGATGCCCGCTTCCTTGAGCATCGCGCCGAAGGCGCCGCCGGCAGCCGTGATGAGGATGATGATGCCGCCGCTCATCAGGGATATCTCGACGACCTTGGCAAGCTGCGAGTTGGTGAGCCGGCGTTTGCTTTTGAGGACCCACATGGCCACGGCGGTGGACAGCAGCATGGCGAAGTTGACGTTGCCGAGGATAGCCATCACGTCGGCGACTTGTTGCAGAAGGGAGGGCTCCG
>CBFDDG010000045.1:0-16541 GCA_965603505.1 uncultured Phycisphaerae bacterium
AAGCGCACGTCCGGACAGCGGATATCGTCGAACCCGCCGGAGACGACAACATGATTGGCGGTATCGCTCATGACGGCTTGACTCGCACCTTGATCCGGAACGCGCCCGGCACGGGCTCCTCGGAGACCACATACAGATAGCCGCCGCCGCAGCCGGAGTACATCGCGCCGGCGTAGCGGTCCTGGTAGGAGCGCAGCAGGCCAAGCAGGTCGATGTGAATCGTCCGGTGGCGGACCGTGCCGGGCAGGATCGCCTCCCAGCACGCCATACACTCGTTCATCGATGCGCCCAGGCCGGCGAGGTCGCGGGCGACGACCGCGTCGTAGCAGTCCTTGCCCGACTGGCCGAGCCGGCGGATCCATTCCGCGTCGAGGTTCTTGATCTCGAGCGGGTTGTAGCCGTCGGGCCGCTGGGCGACGGGCAGAACGTGAATCACGCGCTCCAGCCACGCCGCGACCTGCGGGTCGTTGTTCGATTCGATGTGCCTGGGGAAGATGCCGCCCTGGTGGGCGAAGTCGTAGTCGAGGCGGCTGACGCCGGGATAGACCAGGCCGATCATGTCCTGCGAGCCGGAGGGCTCGGCCTTGCCTTCATTTTCGGCCGCGTAGAGCTCCTGCACGAGCTGCGCCGGGTCGCGTTCGGGCGGGATCCGGCCCCACAGTTTCAGAGCGATGTTGCGTGTGCCGATGCAGACGCCGGCCCGCTCCATGAACCAGAACCTTGGCTCGACGCATACGACGACCATCGATCCGGGCGGCGTCGGGTTATGCTGCGAGACAAACGGCTGATCGATCCACCCGCCGGCCAGAGCGATCCGGTACGGCAGATGCCCGAGCACGTCTGCGATTGCCGATTCAGGTCCTATCCGTCCCATGGGTCCCATCCGTCCTATCGCATCAACTGACCGTGTGTTTGCCGGCTTTGCGATCGTTGTACTGCTGTTCGATCCAGGCGTAGGTCCGCTTGAGTCCCTCCGCAAGCGGCGTGCTCGGCTCCCAGCCGAGGACCTGTTTGATGAACGTGTTATCGCTGTTGCGGCCGCCGACGCCCTTCGGCGCATTCAGGTCGTATTTGCGTTCGAGCTTGACCCCGCCGATCTGCTCGGCTAACGAGACGAGATCGTTGACGGAGATCAGGTAGTTCGATCCGAGATTGATCGGCGTGGCGATCAGTTCGTCGCAGTGCATGATCATGTCGATGCCCTCGACGCAATCGTCGATGTACATGAAGCTGCGGGTCTGGTGGCCGTCGCCCCAGATCGTGATCTCCTTCTTGCCAGTATCCTTGGCCTCGATGACCTTACGGCTGATCGCCGCCGGCGCCTTCTCGCGTCCGCCGTCCCACGTGCCGAAAGGACCGTAGACGTTGTGGAAGCGGGCGATGAACGTCTTGAGGCCGCGCTCGGCCCAGTACTCCCGGCAGAACATCTCGCTGACAAGCTTCTCCCAACCGTAGCCGCGCTCGGCCATCGCGGGATAGGCGTCGGATTCTTTGAGCGCCCGGACGTGCGGGTCCTTCTGCAATTCGACGTTGTACGCGCACGCCGAGGATGAGAAGAAGTACCGCTGGGCCCCGGCCCGGTACGCCGACTCGATCATGTGCGTATTGATCAGGATGCTGCGAAGGCACTCGATGCGAAAACGCTCGATGAAACCCATGCCGCCCATATCGGCCGCGAGGTTGTACACCTCCACCGCGTCCTCGCAGGCCCGCCTGCAGTTGTCCTCATTGCTGAGGTCCATGCACAGGCATTCCACGCCGGGCACGTGTTGATACCACTGGGACAGCGGCTTCTTGTCGATCGCCCGAATCCGCGTGAACCCCTGCTCGCGGAAGTGCCGCGCCAGCGCCCCGGCGATAAACCCGCCCGCCCCGCCGATGACGATCTGATCGTCCTTGTTCAATACCGAAACCGCTCTGGGATTTTGCCGCGTCGCCATATCATTCCTTTCCACAGTACCTTCCGGTCATTGCGGACCGCGGATTTCAGATGATTGTTGCGACTGAAATCCGCAATCATCCATCCACCATTTCACAATAGCCTGCCTGTTATTGACTCTATCCAATTCTGCATAACAGAGTATAATGGTTCCCAGCGGCCTGTATATGGCTAATGTTGTCCAATGCATGACGATTCTTGACCTTTGAGTGCCGATGCCACGCAAAGCCAAAACCCGGGGCGGCCCGCCGGAATTCTTCTCGACGCAGGTGTCGGAGGCCCGCCGGTTCTATCTGGATACGTACGCCCGCACGCATCAGCCGGTGACCGTCGTCTGCGGCGGCTGCGAGCGCTGCGAACCGGACTACCGGATCGACCGCGCGGACTTCCCCTTCTACTCGATTGAGTTCGTCGCCCGCGGCAAGGGCACGCTGACGCTCAACGCTCGCGACTGCGCCCTGTCGGCGGGCAAGGTCTTCTCCTACGGGCCGGGCATCCCCCACGCGATCGCGACCGACCCGGACGACCGCCTCGTGAAGTACTTCGTCGACTTCACCGGGCGCAACGCACACAAGATGCTTCGCACCTACGGCTTGCCGCCCGGTGTCGTCGTCCAGCTTGGCGCGCCGGAAGCGGTCCTGCGCATCTTCGACGACCTGATCGCCAACGGCGAAACCGACAGCCGCTACAGCCCGCTCCTGTGTGCGACCATCGTGCAGCAGTTGATCCTCAAGATCGCCGAAACCGCCCTGAAGCAGGAGACGCGCACGACCGCCGCCTTCGCCACGTACCAGGGGTGCCGGGACTTCATCCGCACGCACTGCCTGAGGCTGAAGAGCCTCGACCAGATCGCCGACCAGTGCCACATCGACACCGCCTATTTGTGCCGGCTCTTCCAACGTTTCGATGACCAAAGCCCGTACCAGTATCTGGTGCGGCTGAAAATGAATGCCGCCGCCCAGCGTCTGCAGGCACCGAACGCCTCGGTCAAGGAAGTGGCCTACCGGCTCGGCTTCACCGACCCGTTCCACTTCTCCCGCGTCTTCAAAAAGGTCTTCGGCGTCTCCCCCGACAACTTCCGCAAGCTCCGGTGAGCGCGGCTCGGGTCGTACGTACCCCCGTCTCATTCTGAACGGATGGCTGGCACACGCTTGTTTGTTCGGGGCTTTCGAATGCGCAGGACCGACCGAATCAGCACCATCAGACAATCCCCTCGGCTGCGCTCACGACGGGGCTTGGCGGCGCCGCGCAGTCGCACGAGAACTCTCCCCAATCCGCATCAGGGCTTAAAGAGGAGGTCGTAGTAGAGGGGGCACTTACGACCGTTCGCAAACTTGGCGGAAGACTCGTACCATTCGATGTCAGAGAGACCCGGCGCGCGGGTAAGCCTGGAACCTCTGGGTGAGTGGGATTCCAACTGGATGCCTTCGGAACCGGGGGATGCACCGTCGGATCGGAGAACACGCCCGGCGGCTTTCTCGAGAAGGCGCTGATAGAGCGGCGTGTGGGGCATATGCCACGGCTTGGGCATGCGTTTGCGCGCCGCCTTCTGGTCAACAGGGACCAGGGCAATGAGTTGGGAGGACATCAGTTCGAGGCCAAAAGGCTCGCCGTGGGGGTGGTCAACAGAGGTGTGCAGGGGATCCCGTCTGACGGTCGCGTTGTGGCTGCCGTGATGGCCGACCTTGTAGAGAACGGTGCGCGCGAGGAGGTCGTCGGCACTGAAGGTACGGCGGCCGGCTTTGTAGGTTTGCGATCGCCAAGAGAGCCAGTTGCCGACTTGCGCGTCGCCGACGAAGAGGAAGACGGTGCCTTGGCCGACGTCACCGAGTTCGAAGGCAAGGGTGAGACTGGTGTTGTTGGTGTCGTTGTCCAAGTCCAGGGCGAGCTGTTCGGCGGCGTCGAGCCAATCGGTGTCGATGCGGCGCCAATCGGAGTCGGAGTCGAAATAGTGGTCCTCACAGAAGGATCGGGTCAGTTGCGTAGCGGGTCCCCGCTCCGGCCAACGGACGGCAGGGTCCGTAGCGGGGAAGCGGCACTCACGCCGCACGGCGGACTCGAACGGGTGGCGCAGATCGGGATCGACTTCCTGCACGGGCAGATCATCGCTGAGTGCGGGCGCCAGAAGGAAGGTGCGCTGCTGTGCGCCGGCCGTGAGATACGTTTCGCGGCCGGGGCCTTTGGCGGGCCTGTCGCGCCGAAGCAGGACTTCGCTGCGAGGCGGCCCGAGGACGTAGGCCCGGGCGTTGCCCACGCCGGGGAGCTTCAGCAGCGCGCCGGGCTCACAGTACTCCACTTTCCGGGCATGCTGCCGGAGCAGTTCCAGAGCAATCTCATTGGAGCCGGCCCGGGTCTTTTTGCCCGCTGCTGCGGCCAGCGCGCCGGGCGGCAGGCGCTCGAAATCCATCAGACCGGTCAGACGCTCGGCCAAGCCGGCGCGACGGCGCTCCTTCAGCTTCTCCACCGCTCGCTCGATGGTCGCGCGCGCCGCGCCACGCTTCGCGCGAAGCCGGTCGGCCTGTGCGTCGCCGATCCTCTCGGTCCAGCCGACCCAGAAGCGGTTAATCTTGAGACGACCGTCGGCGAACGGGCTGCCTTTCTGCACGAACCCACTGAGGTGGTCGGCGTGCTCGTGGGTGGTGATAACGACGTCGAGCTTGCCGCCGGTCACTTTGACCAGATCCTCCATCACCTCGCCGAGACGCTTGGAGCCCGCGTCCTGTCGCATGTGGACGCCACAGTCAATCAGCACGTAGCAGGGCTTCGCCGAACGGGACTTGGTAAAGGCCAGCAGGAAGCAGTCACCCAGCCCGTGCCGATACATACGGACGGCCACGCCGCCTTGGGGCGGTCGCAGCGAATTCCGCGCGGTCGATGCAGCTTTCTTTTTCTTCTTAGCCATCAGCATGCTCCCTGGTCAAACGTACGGTGCAGGATAGCGAGCGGCTCAACGAGCGGGCCATCGCCGAAGTGAAGACGGAACTGATCGAAGGCGGCGTCACCGAGATCGGCGACGCGCTCGCGGAGGAACTGCTCGATTCTCTGGCGGCGGCGCGGGCTGGTGATGCGTTTCGCGATCGCGTAACGGATGCAGCCAAGCTCGGGATCGATGAGCAGGGTGCATCCGCCGCGGAGGCGGTACGTGGCGGGCTCGCCATCCGGCCCCGGGATGGTCTGGCCGTCGCCCGTCGTCAGCGGCTCCACGCGTCGTTGCGTGAGAATCACCAGAAGCTCGAGCTTGGTGCGGCCGTCGGCGTGGATACGGAACGTCGGCCGAACGTCGTGCACTTCGATGGCGCCGTAGCGATCCTCGCCATTGAGGTAGCGGCGGAAGAGCACGAAGTCGAGACCGAGCTGCCGGGCGGCCTCCTCAAGCTGCTCGGCAGTGGCCTTCCAGGTGGCGACCGCCAGCCACAGGTAGACGAAGCGGGCGAATTGCTGGCTGATAAGGTAGAGGTTGCGGCGCCGCTCGGCGGGCTCGGCGCACGACACGGTCTGACGCGGTGCCTTCTTGCGCCAATATGCGTTCAGAAAGAGTTTGTTGAGCTGCTCCGGCTGCTCGCGACACTTGGCGGCCAGCAGCTTGTCCTCCGTCTCCTCATCCAGCATGGGATCGGGAGCGAACTCCCAGGCTGCGACCATGGTGCGGAGAATCTCGGGCGTGGGCAGGAAGCTGCTGATGCGATCCCATTGCTCCTGCTCCACGTGTTTCCATCGCAGTGAATCCTCACCCATCGCTCGCACATCGAAGGGGAAGATGCCGCGCTTGCGGAACGCCTCGATGAAGGCGACCCGATAGCGCTGCGGATCATCCGGCACCAGCTCGGCGTCGGCGGTAATCAGGGCCCGCAGATAGTCGCCGAAGGTGATGTCCACCGGGGGAAGGTAATCGAGGGCACGGATGCAGATGGTCAGGACGCGCTGCGAGGCCTTGATGGCTTCGTCGGCGAAGCGCTTGGCAAGGTCGGGGTGGATATCGCCCTGGGGGAGCACCCCGGTCCCGCCGGTGGCGATGCGGCGCAGGTCCTGCACGCGGGCGGAGTAAATACCGAGGAAGGCATCGAAGACGGCGGCAACGAGAATGGCGCCCCGGGCGTGGGGCTCGGTGGTGCGGGCGAGCTCGGAGGGGTCGGGTGCAAGACGCTGGCCTTGCTCGTCGAAGCGGCCGAGGGCGTTGCGCAGGGCGTCGCCGTGTTGCGTGGCCCGCCCGAACTGCACCGCCAGGGTGGCGAGCAGGTTGTCAAGCCTAAGGTCGCCTCGGGTGCGTCGCATCTGGTCGAGGACCAAGCCGGGCAGGGTGAAGTGCTGGAAGATCGCCACGATGTCGGCGAACGCCTCGTGGAAAGCGAGCATGTCGACGTTGGTCGGCTCGAGGAGACGACGGTGGATACCGTCGAGAATGGCGTGCGTCGTCTCGTGCGCGATGATATCGTGCGAGAGACAGGCGAAGATCATGCCGCCGGGCAGGTCTTCGTGCCCGTCGCCCACGGGGGCGTTGAAGTAGCCGAACAGCAGCGCCTTCTTGTGTGGCGAGTAGTACGCGTTGGCTTCGCGCAAGGCGTGCGGATAGAGGCGCAGGCAAGGCACGTAGCGCTGGTTGCGCGGCACGCGCTCGCCTGCCTCCTTCGGTCTACGCGGGGCCCAGAGGATCTCGCGGCCGAGGGCTCGCTCGAAGTTCTCGATGGTCTTCATGACCACGGCGTAGACCATCTGCTGGTGGAACTGCGGGTTGCCTTCGGACGGCGCCAGGCCGTCGCAGGCAATGACGCAACGCTCTTCGAGATTCACCGGATCATAGACGCAATTGCTGGAGGGGTCGACATCGACGACCTCGACGTACTCGCCGATGGGCCCGGGATCGAGCTTCTCCCAGCGGACTGGCAGAGCGCAACGGCTTATGGGAGCGGTGGCCAGCAAGCTCTCAGCCCAGGGATCGATCGCGTAGACCCACAGCCGGCGATACTCCGGCAACAGAGTTTGTTCAGCCATCTCGAACCCCCTTTGCCCTATGGAAGCAGAACGGTATCCGGCACACATGCCGGGTCCCTTTTCATAGCGTCCAAAGTGTCGCGCTCAACGCTGCAATCTCTTTCGGACTGTAGCTGGAGATCCCATCGCAGTCAAGTGTTAAACAAAAAAGATCCGTGGGGAAATACCCGAATCCACCAAGACGCCCGGGAGAGAATACGGGCCGGGGGCCGCGGCAGCATGGGAATCAAGGCACCACACCTTGAATTCTCTGCAATTGAGGCCAGGGCCGCTGCTGTCATGGTTTCAGCACGAATTCGCCGGAGAGCCGGCGACCGTCGGGGCATAGATGGGTGGCCTCAAGGATGTAGGTCCTGTCGCGGCTTGCGCTGGTGTCGAACGAGAACTCGTAGGCCCGCAGGAAGTCACGCCAGTGCTCGTTGTTCCGGGCCGGATGCGTCAGGTCAAAGTCGGGCCAGATTGCGATCCTCTGGCCCTTCGCCTGGGCGGAACGCTGGATATGCTCGTACAACTCGAAACGCAGGACGCCCGGCGCCTTGATCGGCGAACCGAATGCGTCCAGCAGCACTACGTAGACGTTCAGGATGGCATTCTGACCGTTGCTCGAAGAGCCGCTCAGCTCCGTCAGCGGGAGAACGTTGATCTTTGCGGGCGCAAAGCCGATGGGAATGGTCGCCGCCGGCTCGACGGGCTCCCTTTTCTGGATCGCCCGCCTGGGGGGCGACGGCGGCACGTACACCTGCGGCTCACCGCAACCGCACACCAGCGCAACAAGAAAGACATACGGCATCAAGCATGAAACGCGAAGCATGAAGCGTCTCTTGAGACCGCAGGTTGGAAGTTGTGGGCGATAGGCGCCTCCGGCCTCCCGCCTCCGGTCTCCCGCCTGCCATATTCGTGCTGTCCCTACCATTCACAGGTCCTCATCGAGGATGTGTCCGAACCGGCGCTTCTTGGTTCGCAGGTAATCGACGTTGTGCTCGCTCGGCTTTGCGCGCAACGGAATCTGCTCGACGATCTGGATTCCATAGACCTCCAGACGGCTGACCTTCTTTGGGTTGTTCGTCAGAATCCGGACATTGCGAAGCCCCAAATCCCGGCAGATCTGCGCCCCGATGCCGTAGTCGCGCCGGTCGGCGCTGAAGCCGAGCTTGAGGTTGGCGTCCACCGTGTCCAGGCCCTGTTCCTGGAGCTTGTAGGCGCGGAGCTTGTTGGACAGACCGATGCCCCGGCCCTCCTGGCGGAGGTAGATCAGCGCGCCTTTTCCCTCCTTCTCGATCATCTTCATGGCGGTGACGAGCTGATAGCCGCACTCGCAGCGCTGCGAACGGAACAGGTCGCCCGTCATGCACTCCGAATGGACGCGGATGAGGACGGGCTCGGGATGCTCGATGGGCTGGCCGGCAGCGTCGAGGTCGCCCACGCCTCCCTTGCACAGGGCCAGGTGCGGCTCCGGCGCCGTGATGCTCTCGTAGCCGATCAGCTTGAATTCGCCGTAATCCGTGGGCAACTTGACGCACTCGAAACGTTTGACTTGGCTTTCCCGTTGCAGGCGATACTCCACGAGCTTGGCAATCGAGAGGATCTTCAGCCCGTGCTGCCTGCAGAACGGCAGGAGCTCGGGGACGCGGGCCATGGAACCGTCTTCGTTCATGATTTCACAGATGACGGCGGCCGGTTTCAAGCGGGCCAGGCGCGTCAGATCGATGGCCCCTTCGGTCTGTCCGGCCCGGACGAGGACGCCGCCCTCACGCGCCCGCAACGGAAACACGTGGCCGGGGCGCGCCAGGTCCCTGGGCGTGCCCTCATCGGCGATGGCGACCTGGACCGTTCGGGCGCGGTCGGCCGCACTGATGCCCGTGGTGATTCCCTCGGCGGCATCGACACTCACTGTGAAAGCCGTCCCGAACCGGGCTGTGTTCTCCAGCGTCTGCGGGTACAGGCCCAACGAATCGCACTTGTCGCCGGTCAGCGGCAGGCAAATCAGCCCCCGACCGAACTTCGCCATGAAGTTGATGATCTCAGGCGTGGCCTTCTCGGCCGCACAGACCAGGTCGCCCTCGTTCTCCCGGTCCTCGGCATCCATGAGGACGATCATCTTTCCCTGCCGCAGATCCTCAAGAGCCTCCGGCACTTCACTGAACTGTCCTGTCGCATTCGTATCCGGCATCGTTGCGCCAATCCTGTACAAACGGAGATCACCGCCGGGATCCGCGAGACTGGAGCGTGACCATCCAGGCCGGTGAGCTTGCCTTCATCCCCCTCCTGCAGACGGGCCTTTTGGACTCAGTCGCCCAAGTCCCTGCTCTGGGTCCGTTCATATTGTTCAATATACCGGGTCCCGTTGCGAATGTAAATGAGTGTGGCCAGGACGGCCGCTCCGCCTGCGGACCACCAGAGCACCCGAAGGAACCACCGGTAGCCCGGAACAGCGCCGGCCAACTCGGGCGCCACCAGCACGCACGCGACCATGACAAGCTGCAGGGCGGTCGCCAGCTTCCCCGCCCACACGGGCACGATGTGAGTGTGCGACGTGATCAGATACACGACGATGAAGCCGATCACGATGAGAATGTCCTTGCCGATGATCAGGACCACCACCATCAACGGCAGCGGGAACCCCTGGACGTGCGCCCGCGCGGAGACCAACAGCAGCAAAGCGGATGTGATCAGCAGCTTATCCGCCAGCGGATCGAGAAATGTGCCCAACTGCGTGATCTGTCCCCGGTGGCGGGCCAAGTACCCATCGACGGCGTCACTGACGGCCATGAATAGGAAGATCCCGAGCGCGATATATCGCAACAGGTCCTGGGTGGATGCACTCAACCGAGAATCGTGGGTGTTGAGCATGCAGCCGACGAAGGGCACAATCAGGAGGATCCGCATCAGCGTGATCCGCGTGGGCCAGCTCAGTGTGTAGCGGTCTCGGCGCCGGAACCGGCCCCACAGGCGACGCAAGTCCTTCTTCTCCAAGTCGTCATCCATCTCGAACTCCGAGAGCTGCTTGTCGTTGCATCCGCTGCAAGGCCCGCTATACTACGGGATGCCGCCGGGATTGACAACAGGACATTCTCTGCAAAGACGGGCTGAATGCCACGGAGCAAGTTCATGGGCGTACAAGCCGGATTGGGGCAGGCCTACTACGATTGGGCGACCATGCTGGACGCCGGCTTGCCGATTCTGCGCTCACTGGATGTCATTATCGAGGGGCGGGAAGGTCCCCTCAAGCGGACCTTCATGCAGGTGCGCGAGTCCCTGTCCAAGGGCTCCGGCCTGTCCGAAGCCATGAGCCGGCATCCCCATGTATTTCCCGAACTGGACCGGACGCTCCTTGAGGTGGCTGAGACCTCCGGTTCGCTGGGCGAATCGCTCAAGATGTTGTCGCAGTGGCATGACTTCGTCCGCACGATGACGCGCCGCACGCTGGCAAAAATGATCTACCCGTTACTCGTTCTCCATATCGCCGCCATGGTCCTGCCGTTCCCGGCGCTGGTCCTCGGTCAAATCGGTCTGCTGGGATACCTGGTGAAGGCCCTCGGAATCCTCCTGATCCTCTACGTGCCGGCGGTCCTGATTGTGGCGGCCATCTCTTTCCGGCGACGGGTGGATATGCTGCGTCTGCCTCTGGATCTGCTGGTGCTGAGGATCCCGATTCTCAACCAGGCGGAATGGCAGTTCTCCATCTGCCGCTACGCAAAGGCGTTCAACCTGCTGTACAAAGCGGGCGTGCCGATCACGGAGTGCGCCCGGCGAGCGACCGACGTAACCGGCAACAGCTTCATTGCGGGACTCTTCGCCGGTGGCGCCGCCAGCGCACGCAAAGGCGGCATGGTCGTCGACGGCCTCTCCTCCAAGCTTCCGGCCGAGTACCGCGATTTGTGGCGGACCGGCGAGGAGATAGGCGAACTCGACAAGACCATGGATAAGATCATCGAGATCTCCGCCGACCGCTCCGATCTGTATTTCACCGAGTTCGCCCGATGGCTCGTGATCGCGATCGAGTTTCTCATGATGGCGATCCTGGTCGTGATGATCTTCATGACCGCCAGCCAGATACCGAGCTTCTCAGGAGGCGGCATCTGATAGCAAGCCCAGCGAAACCTCGGCCCCGCCCGGAACCTTCCAGAACTCATCAAGCTCACCCAGCACGCGCCCGATGATATTGACCACGGAGGCGGCCCGAATCTCGTCGCCTTCGGAGGCCGGGGTGCGCCCGAAGAAGATGCAGAACGCGCGGCCCGTCGGCCAGTAGCCGAGCTCTCCCGGCTCCAGGACCTCGCGAGCGCCGCCTTCGAGGGCCGCCCGGACGGGGATGGCGAAGTAGATCTCTCCGCCCCAGCGGTCCGCTTGCGCGTGGATCGGCAGCGCTTCGGCGATCGCACGCGCTGTAGCCGTATCGTTCAGCATGGCGCGGAACGTGGCTGTGTCGGTCGTGATCGTGATTTCTGTTGCCATCTCTTGCGTACCCCGAACTTGAAGGAACAGCCGTGCGAAGGGCGGCCCCTCCCCTTCCGGCGATTCTCTACACTCGGATATTTTATGAGGCTATTTGCTTGATGTAAATCGGCGCGTTGATACAATTCAGCCCGTCGAGAGCCTCAGGGTCAAACGACAGATCCTTGGAAGGGCAGGCCGATGGCCGTTCTCAATGTCAATATCGATCACGTGGCGACGATTCGCCAGGCGCGGCGTGCGGATGAGCCGGACCCCGTATGGGCGGCGGTGCAGTGCGAGCTGGCCGGGGCCAACGGGATCACCGTCCACCTGCGCCAGGATCGCCGGCACATCAACGACCGGGACGTCCGCCTGCTCAAGGAGACGGTCGCGTGCAAGCTGAATCTCGAAATGTCCATGGCCGAGCCGATTGTCAAGATCGCCGAGCAGACCGTGCCGGACCAGGTGACACTCGTACCTGAGAACCGCGCCGAACTGACGACTGAAGGCGGGCTGGACTGCGTCAAGTACAAGCGGCGACTAGCGCAAGTCGTCAAACGCATGCACAAGAAGGGCATGCTCGTCAGTGCATTCATCACGGCCGAAAGAGAGCAGATCGCCGCGGCGGCCGAGACCGGCTGCGACGCCATCGAGCTGCACACCGGCATGTACGCCAACGCGAGGACCGAGAGGGCCGCAGAGAAACAGATAAAGGAGCTGGAAGCGGGTCGGGATTTCGCGATGGAAAACGGCATGATCGTTCACGCCGGACACGGACTGACCTATCGCAACATCGCCGCCGTCGCCCACATCCGAGGATTGTGTGAATTCAACATCGGTCACAGCATCGTGTCCCGCGCCGTCCTGGTCGGCATGCGCGAGGCCACGTCCGAGATGATCGAGTTGATCGACAAGTACACGCGTGAGGCCGGAGTCTGAAACAGCCCGATGGGGTGGGCGCTTCGCAAGGTACGCACAAGCAAGGAGACAGAGAATGTTCACAGGGGCCATGGTGGCGCTGGTTACACCCTTTGACGCCGGCGAAATCGATTTTGAGACGCTCGATGAACTCATCGATTTCCAGTTGGACAACGGCATCGACGCCATCGTACCGGTCGGGACGACGGGCGAATCGCCGACGCTGAGCCACGAGGAGCATAAAGAGGTCATCGCGCGCGTCGTCAAGCGGGTCGGCGGCGCCGTGCCGGTCATTGCCGGGGCCGGGTCCAACAGTACGGCTGAAGCCATCGAACTGACGGCCTACTCGAAGAAGACAGGCGCCGACGCTACGCTTCAAGTGTGCCCGTACTACAACAAGCCCACACAGGAAGGCTTCTATCAGCACTTCAAGGCGATTGCCGATGAGGTCGATCTGCCGATGGTGTTGTACAACATCCCGGGTCGCTGCGGGGCCGGTATGACGCCGGAGACTATCGCCCGCCTGGCCGACCACGACAACATCGTCGCCATTAAGGAGGCTACGGGCAGTCTCGACCAGGCCAGCGAAATCGCTATGCGCTGCGATATCACGATCATCTCCGGCGACGATTCCCTCACGCTGCCGCTCGCCTCAATCGGCGGCAAAGGCGTGATCAGCGTCGTGGCCAACATCGTCCCCGCCGACGTCAAGGCCCTCACCGATCTGATCCTCGAAGGCGACCTCGTCTCCGCCCGCCAGTGGCACCGCAAGCTCTTCGCGCTGAGCAAGAACATGCTGACCCTGGCGACCAATCCGATCCCGATC
Source organism: uncultured Phycisphaerae bacterium (assembly GCA_965603505.1). Classification (GTDB taxonomy): domain Bacteria; phylum Planctomycetota; class Phycisphaerae; order Sedimentisphaerales; family Anaerobacaceae; genus PLanc-01. The sequence goes on from CBFDDG010000045.1 coordinate 13,107, forward strand.
AAGGCCGCGATGGCGATGCTCGACATTTGCTCCGACGAGATGCGTCTGCCCATGACACCCCTGGACGAGGACAAGAAAGGGACGCTGCGACAGACCTTGGCCGAGTACGGCCTGCTGACCTGACGCACGGACCGGCTAAAAGTTGTCGATCAGCCAGGAGTCGCCCGATTGGCGCAGAGTGGCGTCCAGCTCCCACGTATCGCCTGCGCGGAAGGTGTGCCCTTCCATAGGCAGATCCTTCTTGAAAGTGACCTGCCATACGACCGAGGTAGCATGTTCGGTCTCTTCAACGGACACCATGGGCATCTCGGCGTCGGGATCGAGCGACAGGAACACGAGCTTCATTTGATACTCATCCTGCTGCTCCGGATCATCGGGATCGGCGTACAGCATCTCCTGTATGTCCTCGTAGTCCACGCCGCCGGGGAGAAAGCAAGCCATCACCGACTCTGCGTCCCCAGAGGCGATGGCTTTGCTGAAGCTTCGCACCGTCGCCTCGGGACTGCTCAGATCCAACTGAAAACCGGTGTCCTTCTCTACCTGGTCCATGGGCGATGGGAACTCCTCCGGCAACTGCGGCGTAGCGGCAACTGGTAGTGCCCGTGCAGTCTGCGTGGGGGCGACGTCTTCGGCAGGTGGACGTTCCGGCGGATCTGTCTCGGGCATAGGTGTTTGCTCCGACTCCAGCGTCGTGCGGGCGTTGTCCGATCGCGTGTTATCGCGACCCGCTACGGCGGGCGCAGGGACCACCGGCGGCGGCCCGGATGAGACAACTCTGTACGTGACGAGTCCGGCCCCGACTACAGCGACGGCGGCTGCGGCTACGACGAGTTTTGCCTTGATCGCTGCTGTGAGGCCCATCGTCACTACGGTCGAGGAGGAGGTGCATGCCACCGCGGTGCTTGTCGCCTCCGCTCCGAAGATGGTCATCTTGCCGAGTTGCTGCAAGAGCGCCGCAGGGGCGCTCCGGGCGGTGTTCTCGGCCAGCAGCGTGGACAGGCCCGCCACGGTGACCAGGATTCCCCGCTTGCGTAAATGACCGCGGAGAAACTTCAAGCCCGCATCGACTCGCCGCGATACGGTTGGACGAGAGATGCTCAGCGTCTCCGCAAGCTCGGTCATCGAGCGGCCTTCCAGGTAGTGACACACGAGCATCTCGCGGGTCTCATCGTCGAGCGCGTTGAGAGCCTCATCAACGTACGGCGATATTTCCCGCCACGTCTGGTCCTCGCCGGACCTGGCGTCCAGATACCGCGCCTCTCGCTGCCTTCGGCTCGCATCCCTGCGAATGGAATCGACCGCCTTGCGAACGGCCACTCGGTGCAGCCAGCCCCCGAGGGAGCCCGTGATCTCGCCGCCCTTCTTCATCAACTGAAAGAACGTTTCCTGCGTCACGTCGGCAGCTCGATCCTTGTCGGCCAAAACCCGCAGACACGTCGCATAGACCAGCCCGGCGTACCGGCGCACGATCTCCGCAAACGCCCCGGTGTCACCGCCACTGACGTACCGCCGCAACAAGACACTTTCACTCTCAGCCATCTCATTCTCCTGAACACGGCCCTGGTGACTTCACATCATCGTAAGCAAGTCGGAGCCGCAAGGCAAATCGTTCAGGGAATCTCAGAAGGCGTGTAGCCCAATCCCCCCAGGCTGCCGCCCTCCGTTTCCCAGACCACTTGAGCTCAGGAGCAGGCGCGCCTCCATACAAGACCATCGGAAAGCCGGCGTCTGCCACGGCCTGGGGATCAATGCACTGTGTGCCACGTGTTGTCCTGCTTGACCTCGAATGGTCCCAGATGGGTCTGGACCTCGAGGCGGTACGCCGCTCCGCCGGCAGCGGGGCCGTAGCCTGTGTCCTTGGGATTCCATGGCGCTCGCCACGAGCACCGGGCGGCGCCTCAGCTATAGGCAAATTGGCCGGATCGAACGACCCGTCCTGCACGATCCCAGATCTTGAAGGATGGCTCGGGCACTTCCTTATCATTCTTCTTGGCGACGGCGCTGTACCGCTCCCCCGCCTGCCCCTCCAGGTCAAAGCTGATGGAGACATCGGGCGCCTTGCCGAATCGCCGCATTGATGCCCGGACCTGAAACGGCGGCCCGATCTTAAACGCGGTCGTCTCGCCCGGTCGGATCTCAAAATCGCCGAGCTGCCCCGTCTCTTTCGCCATGTCGAACGTCCAGCGATCCCCGGAGTCGCTCTTCGTCAGCTCCAGCGAGACGATCGCGTATCGACCGGCGGGCAGACTCAGCTTGCCCCTGAAACTGTTCAGCCGCTGTTGGGCGGCATCCGACCAGAGGCCTAATACAACTTCCTCGCCGCCGAGATCGAGCCGACCAAGGGCGGGCTTGGCCTGCCGGAACTCAACCGTGCGACCGTCCTCGGAAACGTCCATGCGGTAGTAATCGCCGCCCACCTTGATCAGCGTACTGAGCGGCATAATCTCCGACTCACCCGGCTTGCCGTAGTTGAACTTCGAGTCGCCATTAAGGTCCATCGCAAGCACGTCGCACCGAGGGGCCCGGCTGTTGGTAGCCGGCGGCACAAACGACTGGTTGAATCGCCCATCGAAATCCTTGTCCACCAGTGCGATCTTATGCCCCCTGCCGTTGAGAGTGACCCGTCCCTCGCGATAGTACGCCGTGTGCAGCGTGAGCGACTCGCCATTCGCACAGTGGGCATAGAAGGCCGCTCCCGTCGGCCCGCGTTGCCCCTGTCGGGTCGCCACGGGGCCAAATCGATGGGTGTTGCGCGGATAGAGCCAGTGCAGCCACGTGCCCGTATACTCCGCCTCGTCGGAGAACAAACCATCGCCATCCGTATCCAAACGGAGCTTGGTGGGCCCCGGTCGACGGGTGGAACGATAGGTAACTCCGGGCACCTCCCGGTCGCCCACACGAACGACGAAGTACGCCGGCGCTCTCGGGGCATCGGCGGGCACTTCCTTGAGTGCCGCCGGCCTGACGGCGGTGGTGTCATATCGCCGAAGCCCGAGGTAGCTCACCGGACTGCGCAGCGTCGGCGGCACGAGCTTCAGCGTAGCCGTGGCCACGACCGGTCCGATAGAGACCCTCTGACGCTCCGGCGTCTTCTCGTCCTCCGCCTCGCGTCTCAGCCGCATGATGGTCTCATACGGCGATTCTTTCTTCTGTGGCGCGTCCCGTGTCGATGCCACACAGACGGGGACGAGCACAAGAAGGAAGCCCCAGGCAATCGCGCACACATGGCTCACAGCACTACCTCCTTCGAGTACGTGGCGGCCGATTCGGCCGGACCGTGTGGTCAATCTCATAGCCTTTGAATGAAACGAGTCTCGGCGTATTCCGCTGAAAACGGCTTAGCGCAACCGGACTGAGACGGGCCCCTTTGAGATCGAGTATTGCAAGGTTCTCCAGCTTTTGGAGGGACTCCAGAGCCCTGTCCGTGAAGCGGCC
>CBFDDG010000046.1:0-16482 GCA_965603505.1 uncultured Phycisphaerae bacterium
TTGACCGTTCGCGACGCCGTGGTGAGTATGGAGCCCACCGGCACAGGCTACTACAGAACGGCGCTCGACTGGGGCCCCGGGCAGTCGGTCATTGCCGGCGCGCAGGCGGAGGTCAACGGTGCCTTTCTGGGTGAGAGGACCGTCGCGACGAATCTGCCGGCCGTGCGCGATGAGATGTCATGCGTCGATCTGGATGAGCCGTTCCTCCAAGCCCTCGCGAGCCGGGTCGGCGGTCGGTACCTCCATATCGACGAGATCGACGGGCGGACTGCAAGGCTCTTCGTGCCAAAGCATCAGGTTGGAGTCACGGAAACGGTCAGCAGCATCTGGCCGAGATGGCCTGTGCTCGTAGCGTTGTGTGTGATGCTCTCTGCCGGTTGGTTCATCCGGCGTGGGATCGGTTTGGTCTGACACGGTTTATGATTGAGTTTGGCAAATGGCACAGGCAATTGTATCGGATGCAGGATGATCGAATGATCGCCAAACCGTTCATAACATGCTTCTGGACGTGCATGGCCATGTTTCTCCTGTTCGTGGGTGCCGGCGCGGCGCAATGTGCAAGGGGCGACACCTGTGCCCTCATCGTCAGCGGGATCGCAAAGGACCCGGGCGAACGCGCCGCCGAAGACCGCGTTGTGAATGAATTGCGGGCGTACCTGCTGGACAGGGCGGGCGTCGAGCCGAACCGGTTGGTCGTGCTTGTTCCCGAGGATTCGTCCTGCCGGGATTCTGCCGGACAATCGACGGCGGACAATATTAGCCATGCGATGGAAGCTCTTGCTGCCGCGGCCCCACAGGATCGGTTCGTGTTCTACTACATCGGCCAGGCGAACGCTGTCGCGGGCAAGCTCCGTTTCAATTTGCCCGGCCCGGACGGCACCCACGAGGACTTGGGGGCATGGCTCGCGGATGTCAAAGCAGGCGAGAAACTTGTGGTCCTCGATTGCCCGTGTGCGGCGGTTGCCGCCAAGCCTCTCAGCGGTCCGAACAGAGTCATCGTATGCGCCTCGACGGAGAAGCAGGCATACGGCACGCGTTTCGGCGTGCACTTCGTGCCGGCCCTGGCCCGGACGGAGAACGACAGCAACCACGACGGTCGAATCTCCCTGCTCGAGGCCTTTGCCGCGACCGCCCGGGGAATCGAGCAATGGTACGCCCAGCGACAACTGCTTCCCACGGAGTCCCCTTGCCTGGAGGACGACGGCGACGGCGTCCCCAGCGAGCGTCCCTGGCGATACGAGATAAATGGCGGGGACGGTCGGCGGGCCGCCGGATGGTTCCTGACGCCGCTTCCGGGAGGCGACAATGGATAGTATCAGACGACGAGATTTCCTCAAACTGGCCGGTGGCGCACTGCTGGCCGCTGCGGGCTCATCGCGCGCCGTCGGCCCGTCGTATAGTCCCGGCACCGCCCTATCCGATCCGACCGACCTGGACCAGTACGATTTTATCCTGCCGCGCGTCCGCTTCGTCGAACTGCCTTTTCGAGGTCGCGCCAAGGGCCCCGACGCCTGGAATGTTCGTCCCGGTGGTGATGCCAACCTCCTCCGCGAATTTGCCAAGGTCGTCCGCTGTCGAGTCAAGCCCATCGAGGGGGTCGTCGATTGGCGTCCGCACTCGGGTAGCGAAGATCAGTTCAACGCCGTCGTCACCTTCGACCAGCCGGAGCGGCTGCGGCACTACCCGTTCCTTTTTATGACAAGTGAGAACCAATTCGAGCTCACCGCCGACCAGAAGCAGAGTTTCAAAGACTACCTCACGGCCGGGGGTTTCATTCTGATGGATGATTGCGTCGTCGCGTCCGGCGGCGATTTCTTTTACACCAGCTCCTACCTGCTTCTCGAAGAGCTTTTTGGTCGCGGCTCCGTCCGGATGATCCCGCGCGAGCACGAGGTCTTTCACAACGTTTATGACTTGGGCGACACCGGGCTGCCACTGTTGCAGCGCAGCGGCGGGGTGCCCGGTTTTGCCTTCACGCACGGCCAAAACCACGGTGCTCGCGGCCTGTTCCTCGGCGACCGCCTCGCCGCATTCCTGAGTTCCAACGACCTGCACTGCGGTTGGTGCGACAGTCACGGCATCACCTGGGGACTCGGCGGCTACCGAAAAACCATCCAGATGGGCATCAACATCCTCACCTACGCCCTATCGCACTGATATTATAGGACGGGGCTCTGTGCAAAGGAGCGGCGATCGCTCCGGGCAGGATGCGCACCTGCGATTCCCGAGAGCGGCAGGTGTCCTGCGAACAGACTCCTCAGGCCGCCCCTCGCCACGGACGTGATGGAAGCCCCCAGACCTCCTGAAGATTATTCGGTGTCGGCCCAAGTTGCCTGTTGACCTTCGCAAAGCGGCAGGTAAGATGACCGTGGAAGTTACCAGTCGCCGGGGGCATGATCCGGATGGGAGAAACAGAGTTTTGTTGGGAGGAAACACCGATGAAGACACTTCATCTCACTGCGCTGTTTGTTGTCTTTTTCGCTGGCACCGCGCTGGCCCTCACGCCGATGGGGCCGCCGACGACCGTCCTGAAGCAGGGCCAGTTTGAGTTCGGCGGTGTAGTCGGCTGGTCGGAGAACGAAGTCGATTTCTCCGGTTCCCTCGGGGAAGTCGACAACCTGGAGTTCGATACAATTCTCTTCCGGCCCGCCGTAGGCATCGCCAGTGACCGCATGGAAATCTTCGGGTTGCTCGGCTGCGGCGAATTCGAGGACGCCCACGATACGGCAATCGGTTTCGGCCTTCGTCTTACGACGAACCTGGAAGAGCAGCTATCCTGGGGCCTCGTCGGGCAGATTGTCTGGTTTGAGGACGACGAGAGGATGCGAATCGACGGCTTCTATAGCGACACGGACCTCAATTTCTACGAGGCACAGATCGGATTTGGACCCTGCTGGCGCTATGACATATTCGTGCTCTATGGCGGTCCGTTTCTCCGCTTCATCGACGGGGAGCTGACGCGAACCATCGACGTGGAGCAGTCGGAGTGGATCGGCGCTTTTATCGGCGGGGGGCTTGATCTCGGCCCTGCAAACGCGGTCGTCGAAGTCCAGGCGACGCAGAATGATATCGGCGTCGGCGTCAACGTGGCCCTGCGGTTCTAATTCATCGGCCCTCATGAAGCGCGGGCTGGCGAAAGCGACCGTCGGGCCGTGGTCTGCTACCAGGGGGGAAATCGGGTCGATTCTCCTGCTTGTGCCGGAAGGGACAATAGGGACCCGAAATAGCACGCGCTATTCCTGGAAGCGTCGTGGGTTATGCCGGTGGCAGCGAAGAAACCGGGCTGCGAATCACATACTTCCATCGCACGCGTCAATCAGCCGGGGGTTCGGGCCGCTTGGGGTCTTCTCGGTCGGGGCCGGGGCGCCTGTGACCGCCGGGGCCGGGACGGCCCCGACCGTCACGATCTCTTGGGCCACCGGGGCCACGGGGGGGTCTGAAGGGCCCCATCCTCCGGTAGTGCTCGCCTCGTTCTCGAAAGTCCTGCTCCCACCGCTCGAATTGCTCGGGCGTAAGAATCTCCTTCATCGCCTGAGCGAACTGTTCCCGCGCGTCCCGGTCGGCCTCCATCATCTTTTCAACGCGTGTTCGCCTGGTCTGAAATTCGGCGGTGAATAGTGCCTTCACTTTCTCGGTCTGCTGCTCCGTCAGGCCGTACTTTTCCGTCCAGTCGTTGGCGATCATGCCGGCAATCCGATTTGGATCGGGCCTGTCGGGGCGACGTGGCGGAAAACGCCAGATGATCCGGTCCTTCAGGACCACGAGGGTTCCTCCGACGCCAATGGCCATGCCAGAGACGAGGATCACCACGCCGACGATGATCTGCGCCATCACCTGTCTGCGCGTCAGGCGCGGCCACCGGCCCGCCGGAGCGATGTGCTCTTGCGGCTTATCGTCTACCATAATGGGATCTCCGGCAGAGGCGCCACCAGCTCCATCACGGGGCTGACCATGTAATTCCACAACTCCACAGCCAGAATCACGAAGATCGAAGCCGCGACGGCGGCCATGCCGCCGAACACGCCCAGCGGGATCAATGTGATCGGCTGGGGTGCGGCCGACCGGATGTGAAGCTGCACCGTATCCGCCACGCCGAAAACCGGCGTCTGCTCCTCGCGGGCTCGGCGAGCCAGTTTAGCCAGACCGTCTAACGTGTCCATCCGAGCTTCTCCAAAAGGCGTTCTCTTTCGGCAATTTCTCTAATCTTCCTGCGGGCGCGCAGCGCCTGCGTCTTGACCTTTGCTCGGCTCCATCCCATCCGCTCGGCGATTTCCCTCGTGCCGATGTCCTCGAAATACATGAGCGTCAGGACCAGGCGGTCATCGGCGGGCAGCCGCGCCAGCAGGGCGTGCAGGACGGCCGCGGCCTCGGCCGGATCAATCTCATCATCGTCCACTGCCTCAATCTGCTCGAGGAAATCTTCCGGCAGGGCCGCCTCCACGGGCGCCTTCGCCCTCGCCCCCCAGAAGCGATAGCCCGTGCGGGTCGCGATGCGCCGCAGCCAGTGCAGGAGCGGGGCGTCGCCCCGATACGTTCTCAAGCTGAAAAAAGCTTCGACAAATACCTGCTGCACGAGTTCCTCACACTGCGACGGATCACGGGTAAAACGCCAGAGCAGGCCGGTAATCGGCTTTTCATACCGCCGCACAAGGCGTTCGTACGCCTCTTCCTCGCCGTTGAGCGACGCGGTCACATCCAGCCAGTCTGCGTTTTCCACAAGCGTATTCTACGGAATCGGCGTCGATCTTCCAATATCTCATTCGGCAGGCCAACGTTGGCACCATGCGTTCGTCATTCATTTTACCCATTCTCTTAGTGGCGGGGAATGCCCAGCGGTGACAGCAAATTCGGCTTTTTTCACGGCTCGACGACAATCGTGCAGAACGCCCATTTTTCTGTAACCAGCATCGGCACGCCGCCACTTACAGGGTGAAACGCGGCAATTCCACGCGAAGATATGGCGGCAAGGAGTCATAGCCGTGAGTTCCGAGGATATGAGAGTCGAGTTAGAATCCTTTGTTAACCGCGGTCTGCAGGAAGGCTGGCATGGATGGCCATGGAAGGGTGCGGGCTGTAGAAACCGTGCTTGGTGCGAACGGCCGGCCGGCGGGCTGGATCGGTTCACCCAGAGGATGCGGGAGAGTTTCGGACTGCGTTCCGATGCGTTTTCAACGAGGCAGTGTCTGTTCAACTGAAAGGAAACGAACGATGCGAAGAAAAGGGATCATTTTCGGGATTGTTGCCTGCAGCCTGGCACTGGTATTGGCGGGCCTGTCTGTCGCCCAGCCGCCGGCACGCGGCGACCGAGGCGGTCAACGGGGACCCGGCCGGTTTGATCCGGAGCGGATGCGGCAGATGATGGCCGAGCGGATGAAAGAGCAGCTCGGCGCCGACGACGAGGCGTGGAAGGTGATACAGCCTCGGCTCATGAAGGTCATGGAACTGAATCGCCAGGCCTCCGGAGGCCCGGGCCGCGCCGGGATGTTCTTTGGGGGCTTCCGCAGACCTCGCGGTGGCGCCGATGCCCAAGGTCCGGGTGGCAGACGAGAACCGCAAGGGCGGCCGGAAAGGGAACTGACGCCCGTGGAAAAGGCCGGCGAGCAATTGCGCACCACGCTGGAAGATGAATCAGCATCGCCGGAGCAGATCAAGAGCGAACTGACGGCCCTCCGCGGGGCGCGGGAAAAGGCAAGGCAGCAACTGGGCGCGGCACAGCAGGAGTTGCGCCAGATTCTGACCCTGCGTCAGGAAGCGCAGTTGGTGATGGTGGGTGTGCTGAACTGACACGCATCGTGATTGAAGACTTGACGGCTCCAGGTAGCAGCGGCAGGCGCAGGTAAACTTGCCGACGGCCAGGTCATCCGTTATCGTCAGGGCCTGCGGCCTTGATGGTGCCGCACGGATGCTCTGAGCATCCTATGAGGATCCGATGAATGTGCTGATAGACAGAATGCTCGGTCAGGGCCTGATCGACGAATCCGTGGCCCGGGGGATCGACGAGTTGCTCGCCGAGGGTGAGCCGCCCGCCCGGGCCTTCGCGGTCAGCGGAATCAGCGAGGAATCCCTGCTGCGATTCCTCTCCCGCGAGCTCGGCTTTCCTTTTGTCGAGCTCGAGGGCCGAACGTTCTCAAAGGAGTTCCTCTCGCAGTTCCCGGCCCGGCTTCTGCTCGACCGGCATATCATGCCCGTCGAGTCGGAGACCGGAGAGTTGCTGGCCGCCACGAGCGATCCGTTCGATACGTCCGCGGTCGATGAGCTGTGCCTGGCGACGGGGCATGATTTCCAGGTTGCACTGGCGCCGCTGGCGGAGATCGACCGGTGTATCAAGCGGTACCTGGGTGTCGGGGCCGATACCGTGCAATCGATGATCTCGGAGGCCGGCGGCAACGGCCTTCAGGTCATCGAAACGGACCCGGATGAGGGTATGGACCTGACGGAGGCCGCAGAAGGGGCCTCCATCATCCGCTTCGTCAATCAGATCCTGACCGAGGCCATTGAGCTGCGGGCAACCGATGTCCACATCGAACCGTTCGAGGAGACGCTGCGCGTCCGCTATCGGGTCGACGGCGTGCTTCAGGAAGCCTCTGTGGCCTCCGAGGTCAAGCAGTTTCAGGCGGCGATCGTCTCGCGACTGAAGATTCTGAGCAAGCTGGACATTGCGGAAAAACGGGTACCGCAGGACGGCCGGATCAATATTCGCATTGCCGGCCGCGAGATTGATGTCCGCGTCTCGGTGATCCCGATGCTCTATGGCGAAGCGGTTGTCCTGCGCCTCCTGGATCGCTCCTCCGTATTGCTGGGTCTGGACAAGCTGGGCATGTCCGAGCGGGACCTTGGCATCACCCGGCTGATTCTCGAACGGCCGCACGGGATCATCCTGGTAACGGGCCCGACGGGAAGCGGCAAGACCACGACGCTCTATGCGGCCCTCGCGCAGATCAACGACATTCAGCGCAAGATCATCACCATCGAGGATCCCATCGAGTATCAGCTCCATGGAATTAACCAGATTCAGGTCTCGCGCAAGGCCGGGCTGACGTTCGCCAACGGCCTGCGCTCGATCTTGCGCCATGACCCGGACGTTGTGCTCGTCGGCGAGATTCGCGATGCCGAGACGGCCGAGATTGCGATCCAGGCTTCGCTGACCGGCCACCTGGTCTTCTCGACGCTTCACACGAACGATGCGCCCAGCGCGCTGACGCGTCTGGTGGATATGGGAATCGAGCCGTACCTGGTCGCCTCTTCACTCGAGGCCGTGCTGGCGCAGCGACTGGTGCGCGTGATCTGCACGCACTGCAAGGAGCCGCTCTCAGCAAGCGAAGTATCGCCGCTGAGGCAGCGATTCGGCGACCGACTGCCCGGCACGCTGTACAAGGGACGAGGCTGTCGGCTGTGCCTGGGAACGGGATATCGCGGCCGGATCGGCATTTTCGAGTTTATGGTGGTCACGGATGAGATTCGCCCGCTCATCCTCGAGAACGCCTCGGCCGGCAACCTGCGCAGACTTGCTGCGAAACAGGGGATGAGGAGTCTTCGCGACGACGGCTTCAGGCACCTGTGTGAAGGTCGGACCACCGTGGAGGAGATTCTTCGGGTGACAAAGGACGATGCGTTTGAGCTGAGTGGGCTTCAGGACCAGACCGCTCAGAGATAAAGAGACAAGATGGCCACATTCGTCTACAAGGCAATTGATACGCGAGGGCGGCAGATAGCCGATACGGTCGTGGCATCCGACCGGGCATCGGCGATTGAGCAGCTCTGCAACAGGAGTCTTAGCCCGGTGTCTGTCGAGAGGCAGCAGGAGCGCCGGGCCGAAGGCCTGTTTGCGCGCGTCGGCCGCGTCTCGAAGGGTGAGGTCGAGGCGTTCACCCGCCAGTTGGCGAATCTGCTGGCGGCGGGTGTTCCCCTCAGCCGGGCCCTGAACATCCTCAGCCGAGAGGCGTCGAGGCCCGCCGCCGCAAAGCTTTGGGCGACCGTGCACGACCAGGTCGCCGGCGGAATGTCCCTCGCGGACGCGCTCGGACAGCACCCGCGGGCATTCTCATCCGTCTACGTGGCGATGGTGCGGGCCGGCGAGACCGGCGGCTTCCTTGACGTGGTCCTCGAACAGATTGCCACGTTCCGATCGCGCGAGCAGGACCTCAAGGGCAAGGTCACATCCGCGATGATCTACCCGATGATCCTGTCCGTTCTTGCGGGGGGGATTCTCGTGTTCCTGCTGACGTACTTCATCCCGCGCTTCTCGCAGATGTTCGCGGAGTTCGGGGGTTCGCTGCCGGGATTGACGCAGGCGATTGTAGCCGCCAGTCAACTCCTCGTACGCTACTGGCTCGTTCTGGTGCTTGCGATTGCCCTCGTTGTCTTTGCGGTTCGACGGGCATTGGCGAGCGGAGATGGGCGTCGCGCGCTCGAACGCCTGATCCTTCGGTCTCCATTGTTCGGGCGGGCCGTCGCGCGATTCGCGCTGGTGCGGTTCTGCCGCATGCTTGGAACGCTGGTCGGCGCCGGGGTGGCTTTGGTCGCCGCCTTGCGGGTGGCGAAGGAAGCCATCGGCAATCAGGTCCTGTCTGATACAGTGGACAGCGCGATTGAGGACGTCCAGCGTGGCAACTCTCTGGCACGCAGTCTGGACAGTTGTCGCGTGTTGTTCCCGCCCTCGGTGATTGAGATGGTTTCCGTGGCGGAGGAAAGCGGCCGTCTGGACAAGGAACTGACCCGTCTGGCGACGGCCTATGAACAGGAGCTGGATCGTTATCTGAAGATGCTCGTATCGCTGGCCGAGCCCGCCTTGCTGTTCGTCATGGCCGTGCTGGTCGGCACGGTCGTCATCGGAATGCTCTTGCCGATCTTCAATCTGCAGGAGCTGATTCGTTAGAGCGGCACAAATAATCAGCGGTTTTTGAGTCAGGACGTGTTATGGAATCATGGGTTGAGCACAATAAGAGGCAGTCGTTGCGTCGCCGAGCGCATCTCGAATGCGGCGGTTTCACACTGATTGAGCTGCTGCTGGTATTGGTGATTCTGGCGGCGCTGGCGGCCATTGTGACGCCGAGGTTCGCGGGACGTTCCCAGGAAGCCAAGATCACGGCGGCCCGTACGCAGATCTCGTATTTCGAGGTGGCTCTGGATACGTTCGAGATTGATGTCGGCCGGTATCCCACGACCGTCGAGGATTTGCGGGCGTTGGTTGTCAGACCGGCCTCCGATGCCGACGGATGGCGTAAGCCGTACGTAAAGGGCAATATCCCACTGGATCCGTGGGGCAATGAATATATCTACCGGTATCCCGGCCAGTATAACGCGGATGGTTACGACCTGTCTTCGTATGGGCCGGACGGGAAGCTGGGTGGGGACGACGATATCAAGAACTGGTCGGAAGAGAGGCTTTAGTCCGGCCGGTGTGCCCGAGTTCAGAAGCGAGCATGACGCGGCACGGGACAAGGGCGTCGTGCACCTGGCGAACGCGACGCGAGGCAGGCAAAGGTAGGAACGTGAACGCGAGCAGAGGACAACCTGATAGAGATCGGGGCATGACGCTCCTGGAGCTGATCCTGGTCATGGTGATTTTATCGACCGTGCTGGCGATGGCGGCGCCGTCCCTGCGCGGGTTCTTCGCCTCGCGTCGCAGTGAGGATACGGCCGCCCAGATTCTTGCCCTGACTCAACTGGCCCGGTCCCAGGCCATCAGTGAGGGCATCCTCTACCGTCTCAACTTCGACACGCAGGAGCGAACGTATTGGCTGACCGCCCAGCAGGCCGGCGCGTTCGAGCCGCTCGAAACGGAGTTTGGGCGGGTCTTCGAGCTGCCGAAGGACGTCGAGATGGAATTGGAGGGCCTCAGGCAGGAAGATCGAGACGTGTTCCTGGAATTCACCCCGTATGGCACCGTGACCGCGGGGACCGTTCGACTCGTCGACCGGCGGGGTGGGGCCATCGAGATTACGTGTCCCACGGTGACCGAGTCATTCTCTATCGTTGAACCCGAGCAAATCAATGGCCGATACGCATCGAGATAATATGGTGAGGTCCCACAACCGTTGGCACGGCTTCACGTTTGTCGAGCTGCTGGTCACGGTGATGTTGATTGCGGTGATCATGCCGGTGGCGATGCGGAGCATCGGGCTGTGTACGCGCCTGGCCGGGCAGTCGCGAAGGCAGATCGAGGCGGCATCGCTGGCCAAGGCCAAGCTGACCGAGCTGGCCGTCAGCGGGGAATGGGAGAACGGCGACCAACGAGGAGACTTCGGGACCGATTGGCCGGGGTATGAATGGTCGACGACGGTGGCCAATTGGACGGAGGCTTCCGTTCGCCAGGTCGACGTGACGGTGTTGTGGCAGTCGGCGGGGCAAGAGCAGCAGGTGACGTTGAGCACGTTGATGTATCCTGAGGAGAGCTGAAGTGGCCCTTCGCACGAGACAAGAAGAAGCCTTCACGCTGCTTGAATTGCTGGTGGCGATGGTCTTGATGGTCGTGGCGGCTTCCTGCCTGTATACGGCCCTGTACACGGGCTTCCGTGCGTATCGCAGCGCCTCGTCGGCGATCGAGCCCACCTCATTGGCCATCAACGCCATTGAGCTTCTCAAAGGGGACATCTGCAGTGTTCTACCGCCGGGGGGGGCTCTGGCCGGGGCGTTCACCGGCACCGATTCGGCCGGCTTGAAGGGAGTGGACACGGATTTTCTTGAATTCTATACGACGCACATCTACGCGGATGACGAGGACTTGGCCGGCGGGTTGGGCAAGATCGAGCTGCTTCTCGAAGAGGACGTGGACAACGACGACGGGACATATCAACTCGTTCGCCGCGTGACGACGAATTTGCTGCCTCCGAGAGACGTGGAGCCCGACGAGCAAATCTTGTGTCGTAATGTTGTGTCTCTGAACCTTCGCTATTACGACGGGGACGACTGGGTCGATGACTGGGATTCGACAGCGGATGCCAACAGTCTTCCCCTGGCCGTGGAGATCGATATCCAGATTGCGCATAACGGCAAGCACAACAGGGACCAGGAACCCGAGAAACGGCGACTCATCCAGAGCTTTGCCATCGTGTGTGAGACGCCCGCACAGGCAGAAGGTGAATCGGCGATATGAGAGAGCATAGGGCTGGACAATCCGGCGTGCGGCACCGGACGGACGGGACGATCCTGATCGTTACGATCTGGGTTGTTCTGGTCTTGGCCGGACTGGCGTTGGTGTTTGCCCGGTCGATCCGAGTGGCGGTGGCCGTGTCGGCCAATCATGTCGCTTCTCTTCAGGCCGAGTGCATTAGCGCCGGGGCTCTGGAATGGGTTAGAGCCATGCTCATCGCCAGTGCCGAAGAGCAGGAAACCGTGCCCGATGAGAGCGAGTCCTACGAGGCGCAGCAGGTGGGGGAAGGCCATTTCTGGGTCCTCCGTTCGAATTTGGAGAGCGATCGGGAATTCGAGTATGGGCTCACGGACGAGGCCGGCAAGATCAACCTCAACTCCGCCTCGCAGGAGATGCTGCAGCGCCTGCCGGGCATGACGGCCGAACTCGTGGCGTCCATCATTGACTGGCGCGACGAGGACAGCGATGTTACGCCGGGCGGGGCAGAGAGCGAGTACTATCTGTTGTTAGCCGAATCGTACCAATGCAAGAATGCACCCCTGGAAACGGTGGACGAGATTCTTCTGATCAAAGGCGCCTCCGAGACTTTGCTGTACGGGGAGGACACCAACCTGAACGGTTATCTGGACGACCACGAAAACGACGGGGATGCGAGCGAGCCGGATGACAACCACAACGGTCGGCTCGACCCCGGGTTTTACGACTACGTCACGGTATACAGCGTGGAAGCCAACGTGGACGGCCAGGGCAATGCGCGGATCAACATCAACACCGCCTCTGCGCGCGGAGACCTTCAGACTGCGCTGGAGGAAGCGATCTCCGCCGAACGCGCCCTTGAAATCATGAATCAGGTGTCCACCAATCCGAACTACACAAACATCCTCGATTTCTATTTCCGCACGGGCATGAAATCCGAGGAGTTTTCGAAAATTGCCGACCGACTGACCACGAGCGGTGAAGACACGCTTCCCGGACTGGTGAACGTGAACGCCGCCCCCAAAGAAGTTCTGATGTGTCTGCCGGAACTGGAAGAGAGCGACGCGGAGGCGCTCGTGTCGCACCGCAGCTCGAACGAACAGCTCGATTCCATCGCCTGGGTGACCCAGGTCCTGGATCAGGAGAAGGCGGTCGCCATCGGTCAGTTCATTACGGTCCGCTCGTTTCAGTATTGCGCGGACATTGTCTGTTTGTCGGGCAACGGGCGGGCGTACAAGCGGCACAAGGCGGTCCTGGACATGCGTGATGGGTCGCCTCGGGTCGTCTACTGGAAAACGCTCACTCATTTTGGCTGGCCCTTGGAGAGGGAGATCGTATCGGCCTTGAGAAAAGGGCAACCGCTCACAAGTGTTGTCTTGGGTGCGCACTAACGGGAGTGATAATGCTTGGGACACGTCACATCCTGGGACTGGCTGTCGATGACTCCGGCGTCGTCGCGACGGAACTGTCCATTTGCTCCGGTCGGCCCGCGATTCGCAGAACGGGCGAGTTCCTCTGGGGGCAGGAACTCACCATGGACAACGCGCGGGACCTGGGCCAGAGGCTCCATCAGTTTCTGCACGACCAGGGATTCGCCGCAAAGCGGGCGGCCGTCGGTCTGGCGGCCAAGTGGGTGCTGGCCCGGGAGATCACGGCGCCGCCGGCAAGTCCCGACGCGCTGGCCGGTGCACTGAGCATCCAGGCCGAGCGAGCGTTCTCGATCAACTCCGATGAATTGATCTTCGACTATTGCGGGAGAACGAGTGCGTCGGAGACGAGCCAGGTGTTGTTGCTCGCCGCCCGGCGGCAGATCGTCGATCTGATCGGAGAGTTGGGCGCCGCGGCCGGTCTGCACGTTCAGTCCGTGACCGTCTCGGCCTTGGCTTGCAGCAGGGCCCTGTCGGAGACCGGTCCCACGTACCGGTACAGTCTGTATGCCCGACCGACGTACTGTGAGTTCTGGGGGCAGATGAACGGGAGTCTGCGATTCATCAGACATATCCCCGCAGGCACGGACGGGAGCCCGACGGGCTATGCGGACCTTTTGACTTCGACGATCCAGCGACAGGTTCTCTTGGCGTCGAAGCCGGATCAGTCCTCGCCCTATGAAGTCACGGCGTACGACGCATGCGGCCTTTCGGATGGTACAATCGACCGCCTCAATGAGCGGCTCGGGCCCCAGATCAAGGTTCGCGACGGGCGTGGCGCGCCGTTGTACGGCGAACTCGGTTTGCAGGATCGTCCGGCGGAGGCTCGCTCCGTTGCCGCTGCGGCCGTGGCGTGGACCGCGCTGGGGTCGGACAGGCTTGCCGTCGATTTCCTGAATCCTCGCATTGGCGCCAAGGAGGTTTCCGGCCGCAAACGCCTTGTCGCCTGGGCGATCTTTGTCGCCGTCGTTTGCGTCATCGGTCTCGGGGCCATGCTTGCGGACTGGCATGGCGATAGGAGCGACATCGCCGTATATACGGAACAGTTGCAGCAGATGAGTGAAGACATCGCAGCCGCACACGAGGTTGTGGATCGCGTCTCCTATGCCGCCAGTTGGGCCTCGCGCGAACCGCGGTTCCTGGACTGCCTGCGGGAACTGACGCTCGCCTTTCCCGAAGAGGGCTCCGCGTGGGCCACCAGTCTGGCCGTGAACGAGAATGGCGCCGGCTCACTCGTTGGCAAAGCGACAAGCGAGGCAAGCTTCTATGGAGTCCTCGACAAGATCAAGCAGAACAAGGTGTTCTCCCATGTCCAGATGATTCACGTCCGGGACGCCGGACGCGATTCGCGGGAGAAAGAGTTCGCCGTCAACTTTACTTTCCAGGGTGCGAAATAGCCATGGTTCTGTCAAAGCGCGAACGCATCATCGTTCTTGTGACCGTCATCGTGGTGGGGGCACTCATCACGGACAGGTTCGTGCTGACTCCCATTCTGAGCGGGCTGAAGCAGACCGAAGATAAGAAGCAGCGATTGCTGGCCGAGGTCAACGAGGCGCGAAGTCTGTTCGAGCGCCGGAAGCTCATGGAGCGGAAGTGGAAGACGATGCTCTCCGACGGTTTGCGGAGTGAGACCGAGGCGGAGAGCCGCGTCGCCCGGGCGCTGCAGGAGTGGTCGGAGGATGCGAAGCTGATGCTTACCTCCGTCAAGCCCGAACGCACGGCCGGCGACGAAGGGATGCAGGAAATCACCTTCGTCATCGCAGGCCGGGGTTCGCTCGATGCGGTGGCGTGGTTCCTCTATCAGGTCGAGACGGCGGAACTGCCCGTTAAGGTGAAGAACATGCAGCTCGGCTCGACCAGCGAATCGGGTGACAACATGTCCCTGCAGCTTCGGCTCTCAGCGATCTACTTGGCTGCCGAGGCGACACCCTCCGAGACGACATCGCAACCGAATCAGCCAGAGGGAAACGATGAAGAACAGCTATTGTGACAGCAGAGTGGGTCTGTGGCTTGTCGCATCGGCCACGGGGCTGATCCTGGCCGCATGGCCTGTGACGGTCCGTGGACAAGACACGAGGGAGCAGGAGGATGTATGGGCAAAGTATGACATCATCCTCAAGCGGAACATCTTCTCGCGCAACCGCCAGGCCTTCCGGCCGAGAGAAGCCAGGGAAGAGCCGCAACGGGTCGCCATGCCCAATCCTGAGTCCTATTACATCCTCAAGGGAATCGTCCAGGAGAACAACGAGTTCATCGCATTCGTCGAGGACAAGCGGGACGGCGGGGTCCGGCAACTGCGGCAGGGCGACAGCGTCGCCCGCGGCGCCATCAAGGCCCTGAATCTTGATACCCTTGAATACGAGATGGGCGATCAGGTGACCACCGTTCGTCTGGGTTCCGACTTGGAAGGCGGGTACGGCGCCGTCACGAGCGCCGACGTGATGGAATGGTCACAGACCCCTGCGACGACCGCGCAGCCGTCGCAGAGCGGTCCGCAACCCCCGCCCTCGGGAGATGAGGCCGAGATTCTCAGGCGGTTGATGGAGCAAAGGCAAAAACAACTTGGGCAATAGAGCCCGGATGAAATGAATTATCTCAATGACTTGAATGCGAAGGAGACCCTGCGATGCAAATCGTCAAAGCCATCTTAGTGGGCATGGTCCTGGCCGTTACTGTCATCTCGCTGCCCGGCCACACGGCGGCACAGTCGTCCTCGGGCTCATCGCAGACAGCGACCCCGCCCGTCGAGGCCGTGCCGGGCAACGGTGAGATGAAGATCAAGCTCAACTTCCAGGACACCCCTCTGCAAACGGTCCTGGAGTATCTTTCGGAGACAGCCGGCCTGACGATCGTATCCGACACGCCGATCGTCGACGGTCGGATGACGGTGATCAGCCGCCAGCCCATCTCGCTGCCCCAGGCCGTCTCCCTCATCAACTCCGTACTGAAGCAGAAGAACCTGACCACGGTGCTCAACGGCAAGGTCCTCAAGGTTGTGACCCTGGAGAACGCGAAGAAGGAGAGCGTTCCCGTTTTTTCCGGGCGCGATCCGGATGCTGTCGTGGCCGGCGATGACGTGGTGACCTATGTGATCCCGGTGACGTACGTGACCGCGCGTGCGCTGAGGGAGAACCTGGTGGCCCTGATCCCGGAATATGCCAGTCTCGAGGCCAATGAAGACGGCAATGCCCTCATCGTCACCGACACGACGGCCAACGTCAAGCGCCTGATGAAAATCGTGGTGGCGCTGGATACCCACATGGCCACGGCGTCGGAGATCCGGGTCTTCCGATTGATCAACGCGGATGCCACAAGCGCGGCCAACATGATCAACACCATGTTCCAGCAGAACCAGTCAGGCAGTCGCAGCAGAGGCAGCAGCGGGCGGCCGGGCGGCAGTTTCTTCGATATGATGCGAGACCGGTTCGGCGGTGGTTTCCGCGGCCCTGGCGGCCCCGGTGGCCGTGGCGGCCGCTAATCCAGTGTGGAAGAACCCTTGGACGCTAAGGAGACCATAGCGATGCAGATTCGCAAAATACTCTTCATAGGTGCGATACTGGCGGCCAGCACGGTGCTAATGTCCGGGAATAGCTCTGCCCAGCGGGCGGCCCGGTCGCAACAGAAGACTGAAGATGAAGACGCGGCCGCCTTGACTCCTGACGACAGACTCGGACGCGGCCGTGATGACGCTACCGGCGTCAGCGAGGACGACGGGGCTGCAGAGGGTGGGGGCGCTGCCAACGTGCAGGTCGTGGCGGCCGCCGACGAGCGGACCAACACCGTGGTCGTCCGGGGGCCCGCCGAGCTGCTGGATCTCGTGGCCGATGTGCTCGAGGCACTGGACAAGACGACGGCCAAAGTCGCCGGGGTCAAGGTCTTTCAGCTCCGCTATGCCGACGCCATGAACGTCGCCGACGTTGTCAACAATCTCTTCAATGAGGAACAGCGTTCCTCGCGTTCCGACAATCGCGGGGGCCCGATGTTCTT
>CBFDDG010000047.1:0-16299 GCA_965603505.1 uncultured Phycisphaerae bacterium
TCCGCCGCGACGGCTTCCACGTGTACGACCCGTCCGGCGCGGAAGTGCCGCACGGGATCGAGCAGCTCCCGCCGTACGACCTGCCCGGAAACGATGAGCTGATCTTCGTCATTCCCAGGATCAAGCCCGGCGAGACCCTGACATACCGCTTCACCAACACCGCCCGGAAATCTGACAAGCGCGTCGCCATTGACGTGGTCAACAGCCGCCACAATCTCATTCAGGACGGCGGCTTTGAAGCCGCGGCCCGACCGGCGCACTTCAGCGCGCCGGCGAGGCCCGACGGGAAGGTCGCACACTCCGGCAAGAGCTCGCTGGCGCTTACCGCCGACAACGAGACGGTCTCCACGAAGTACGCCAAGACCGTCAAGTTGCACAAGGGCTCGTGGTACTACTTCGGCGCGTGGAGCAGGACCGACAACGTCAGCCGCTACGGCCTTCACGCCGGAAGCGCCGCCCACTTCCGTTTCACCGGCACCGACCCGAAGACGAAAAAGACCGTCGGGGCCTTTGTCGGGCGGATCGAGCCCCAGTGCAGCACCCGTAACTGGCTGAAGGTGGCCTTCACCAGCGGCGTCGATGACTGGGTCATGGATCGCTGCAGCGACTGGGGCATGGATTACTGGACCGCCCGCGCCCGGACGACCGAAGCCGTCCTTGAGTTCGTCCTCGAGCAGCGGCGGCACTTCTACATGGCGCAGGGCAAGACCCGCGGCAGGTGGTGGCTGGACGACGTCGTCCT
Source organism: uncultured Phycisphaerae bacterium (assembly GCA_965603505.1). Lineage (GTDB taxonomy): Bacteria > Planctomycetota > Phycisphaerae > Sedimentisphaerales > Anaerobacaceae > PLanc-01. The sequence goes on from CBFDDG010000047.1 coordinate 743, forward strand.
CATGGCCCAGCCCGAGGTCACCGTCCGCTTCGACCTGACCGTCAAGCCGCTCATGAAGGACGGCATGTTCGTCTTCACCCGCCCGTCGGCAATGCACCTGGGCCGGATCGACCAGATGAAGCGCGGCCGGAAGGAATGGTGCGCCTTCCCCTACGCTCACGAGAGACTCACCGGGCTCGACAAGTCCGCCCTCAAAGGCCAGCGCGTCAGTTACTGCGTGGGCCTGTACCACACCCGCGAGGTCAAGGACGTCACTTGCCGGCTGGTGGGGATGGCCCTGGCCGGGCGGGGCAGGGCGGCGGGGAAGATCCCCGTCGAGCTGATCGAGTACTGCCCGGGCTTCCTCGGCCCCGACAAGCGCCCGTACATGGACGTGCTCAACTCCGATGCCGGCGTCAGGCCCGTGACGCTGACGGGCCCGGAGGGGGTGCGCTACTTCTTCCTGACCTTCCGCGTGCCCGTCTCGGCCAGGCCGGGCCGGTACGCCGGCACCGTGGAATTGGCCTGCGGCCAAAAGGTCCTCCGGCGCGTGCCCGTCACCCTGCGCGTGCAGGACCTGGTCCAGCCGGTGCCCAAGGACGTGTTCGTGGGCATCATTTACCAGGGCCGCAACCCCCGCTTCGACGACGAGGGAATGACCGTCTACAGCCGCAGCGGCTTCAACAGCATCACGCGCTTCGGGTCCTTCTTCGACTACGCCAAGGACGAAAAGGGAAACTGGCAGGTGGACCTGGAGAAGCTCCACAAGAAGATGATGTGGATGAAGGGCTACGGCATGGAGGCCGTGTGCGTCTTCAGCGACTTCGACCTGGGCCCGAAGTGGAACGGCGGGTCGCTGCTCAAACGCACCCGCCCCAGGGACTTTGACAAGGCCGGAGCCTGGGGAAACCGGCTGAAGACGGCCCAGCAGGCTTGGAAGGCACAAGTCGAGCGGATCGAGTCCGCCCGCAGGAAGCATCCGGAGTGGCCGGTGTTCATCTACATGACCTGGGACGAGCCGAGCCTGGGCGGCGGGCGGAACGGCAGGCCCGACCCCGCCATGGGATGGGTCAACCAGGTCGCCCCCGACGCCCTGACCACCCTGGACGTGCAGTTCGCGCCGCTGCCGGTGTGCCTGAAGTGGTACACCATGCCCGCCTTCGACGACCCGGCCAACTGGGCCGGGCCGGAGATCTACCGCTGGGTCAGGCGGCAGGGAAAGCAGTTCGGCTTCTGCGGCGCCGCCGCCACCGGCGAGGGCGCGCGCTCGCAGCCGGGGCTGCTCATGGCCGCCACCGGCGCCAAGTTCTTCCACGCCTGGCACCTCGGGCTCCAGCAGGTTGCCTACGACAAGGGCACCAAGAGGCTCCTGCGGGGCCCGGCCATGATCAACTGGGCAGACGGCATGAGCGACCTGAAGGCCTACACCTTGCTGAAAGAGGCCATTCGGCAGGCCGAGAGGGATCCCCGGAAGGCCCGGGCGGTCAAGTCGGCCAGGGATTACCTCAAGAAGTTCTTCACCCGCTTCAACGGCGACTACCATAACAGTTGGCCGCTCCGCCCGTACCTGGGCTCGGCCGCCTCGTGGGGCTGGGAGGGCTTCTACGACGACTGGCAGACGCGGATGCTGCGTCACGCCGCGGCCATCAAAGGTGTGCAATGGATCGAGTGAGCCCAGGCCGCTCGAACTTGACGCGCCTGGCTCTTTCAGATCGCAAGTCGAGAGTCCGGCTCGATCATGGCAGTCAGAATCGCCACGAAGCCGGGCTCCTTCCTCTTTGGCGCGACCGCGGCGAACTTCGCCTTCCCCACCGGCTGCGGGATATGCCCCGCCGAGGCAAGCCGTCGCCCGGCTGGCCGGTCGAGCCCGCAGGGCTACAGGTTCAATCCGACCTGGCTCTTCACCCTTGAGGGAGCCAACGGCCGCCGGTATCTTCGGTCCCATGACCTGGACACCATGGCGGTTTCTCTTGGTGGCCATTGCCGGCTGGACGAACCGCCAACAGCAGGAGGCGTTCCCGGGTACACTGCCCCCCACGAAGGTGAGATCAACGGATGATTTCCAAAGAGAGTCGCGAGGCTATCCGGGAAATGCGCAAGAAGCCGGCGTTCGGCGCCGATGGGTTTGACCTCGAGCAACTGCGACAGATCATGGCCCAGCGCCGGGAGCCAACATCCAAGACAGTGCGATGTGTGCCTTGGGAGCTGGAGGAGATTCGCGGCCACTGGGTGCTGGCGGAAGGCGCCGATCCGGACGTGCGCCTCCTGTATCTGCACGGCGGCGGCTATGTCTCCGGCTCCGGGGCGTTCTATCTGTCCCTGGCCGCCCGCCTGTCGGCGGCGGCGCGGTGCGTTATCCTCCTGCCCGATTATCGTCTGGCCCCGGAACACCCCTTTCCGGCCGGCCTGGAGGACTGTATCTGCGCCTACGAATGGCTGAGAACGTCCGGGCCCGCCGGGCCGGCGCCAGCAGAGGCCGTATTCGTTGCCGGCGATTCGGCCGGCGGCGGGCTGATGCTGGCGCTGCTGGTGGCCCTGCGAGACCGCCGCCGCCCCCTACCGACGGCAGGGATTCCAATATCGCCCTTTGCCGATCTGACGCTGAGTGGGGAGTCAATCCGGTCCGAGGCCCAACTCGACCCCGTCCAGCATCCCAGGTCTCTTCCCGAGTACGTCAGTCGCTATCTTGCCGGGGGCGATGCCCGCCGCCCGCTGGCTTCCCCTGTGTTCGGCGATTACACCGGTATCCCCCCGTTGCTGATTCAGGTCGGCGACCATGAAATCATCCGCGACGACAGCGTCCGCGCGGCGACCAAGGCCAAGGCCGATGGGGTTGAGGCAACGCTGGAAGTCTGGCCCGGCATGTTCCACGTCTTCCAGGGCTACGAGCCCCCGCTGCCGGAGGGGCAGCAGGCCATCGAACACATCGCCAACTTCATGCGGTCGCACGTGGCCCGATGACCGGACGCGAGGGATTGCAGCCGGCAAAGTCGCCGTCGCGACCATGTCGCCACCTCAATTCGCCGCGTTCTTCTCCATCCACTCTTGCACGGCCAGGAAACGCTCCAGCGGCGTGGGCAGGCCGTCCGCGCCCAGCCACAGCAGCATGTGCGACCGGCGGATGCGCGGCGTGTACAGCCCGTCCAGCGCCCGCCAGATCTCCTCGCGAGTGACTTGGGACTTCTGGAAGACCGTGCCCTGGAAGATGTTGCCCATCATCACCAGGTCCTCGCCCAGAACGTCCAGGGCGTACTCGAACGGGCAGTCGCCTACCGGCGGCGGCGTCAGGGCATTGATGCCATCGGCCCCGGTCTGGGCGATCAGGCCCAGCAGGTTCCTGAGCCTGCCGCACATGTGCAGGACCACCTTCCGGCCATGGCGGTGGGCGATCCGCACGTAGTCCTGGATCTGCGGCAGGCTGTAGCGGCGGTAGATCTCCGGGCTGGTCAGCGAAGACGAGGTGTTCTCCACGGGGATCATCGCCGGCCCGGCCATGCACCGCGCGACAATCTCGTACTCCTGGAGGCGGGCCCGGTGCATCGCATCCAGGCAGCGCTGCATCTGGGATGGGTAGTCGTGGAGGAAGTAGTAGAAATTCTCCAGCCCCATCTGCACCTCGATAAGATCCTGCAGGGGCGAGGGCTCCAGCGTAGGGAAGAACATGCCGTCCTGTCCGACGGCCTCCTCCGCTCGGCGGCAGTTGTCGGCCGCCCCCTCGACCTGCTCGTAATGCGCCTGCTCCCACAGCCAGGTGAAAGTCTCCAGGTCCTGCGGCCTCTGGATGGGATACCGCACGGGATGGTCGCTGCGGAAGATGGCGGTGAGCGTGCCGCGGTCGCTGGTGATCCGGTGGACCTGCCCGGCATCCTCCTGTGTCCAGCTCTCCCGGGCCGGCCAGACCCGCCAGGCCATCTTGACCTGCTGCTCGGCGGGCAGGCCATAGGAGCCGAACTGCATGATATTGCAGCCGATGTAACGGTAGAAATTCAGCACCGGCAGGCCGCGAACCTCCTTCGGCATCACGCTGCGCGTGCGGTCGTCAACCAGCGTGGTCCAGGCCAGGCGGTCGACCGGCTGGCGGTTCAGGATGGCCATCAGCCGCTCATGCCCCGTCATTGAGGCCCCTTCCAAGTCTGCACCAGGACTTGCCCGGGCTCATCTGGTCCAGGGTGGCGCATTCGCGCCTGCAGTGTACCGAACCGAGGGTCGCCGGCAACGCCTGTTCTCCGGGCGATAGATTCTGAACGGGCCGCGACAGAGCCGGGATGAGCCTGCTTGCCCACTGGAGATCCCCGCGCACCGCGCACAGTTTCCGGGCTTCGACCCGGAGGTCGCCTTCGGGCAGGCGAAGGCCAGGGGGCACGATCCGGCATGCCCAGAGATGTCGGCTGGGCTGATGGGAGGAGAGCCGCTGAGCAAGGTCGCAGGGCGTGCAGACTGTGGCGGAATTGTGGCGGAAATCGCTTGAACATGGCGAACATGGTGACTATGCCGAGACTACAGGATTCCTGTCAACTTCCGTGTGGGGCGCAAGTTACGGGACGAGGAGGTATTTAGGGAGAACCATAGGTGCCCGCTCATAAACCGGAGGTCGCGGGATCCCGAGCGCCGACGGCGCCGCGGTTGCGGAGGCAGCCTCATCCCTCTTGGTCGTTACGTGCTGCAATATCCCGAATGCGAAGGCCGTGCTTCCTCAGCATGGCCTGGAAGTTAGGCCGCTGCATACCCGTTTGGTCCGCGGCCCTGGTCACGTTGTAGTCGCTGCGCCGAAGAGCCGCCAAGAGAAACGCCTTCTCGGCCTCAACAACCGCCTCATGGCGAAGTGCCCTTTTCAGCTTGTTCAACTCCTCGGCGGTTCGGACCGGGTCAGTTACGGGCGCCGAGGCGCTGAGGGATTCGCGGAGGTGTGCCTGGCCGATCCGGCCGGCATCACAAAGGATGACAAGCCGCTCCACCACGTTGGACAGCTCGCGAACGTTCCCCGGCCAGTCGTATTGGGTCAAGGCCTCCAGTGCTTCCGGCGTGAAGTCCTCGACCCGCTTGTGCATCTTCGCCGAGAACATTGACAAGAAGTGTCGCGCAAGCAGGGGGATGTCCTCGCGGCGGTCTTGCAGAGCAGGAAGGCCGATCGGGAACACGTTCAAACGGTAGAACAGATCCTCCCGGAACCCTCCGTCCGCGACGAGCGCTCCGAGGTCCCGGTTGGTGGCGGCAATGTACCGAACATCTACCTTGACCGAATCGGAATCGCCCACGGCCCGGACCTCGCAGGCCTCTATCGCTCGCAGCAACGTTGCCTGCAGGTCGAGGGGCAGATTGCTCACCTCGTCCAGCAAGAGAGTTCCGCCGTCGGCGGCCTGTATCAGCCCGTCATGGTCGGCCACCGCCCCGCTGAAGGCCCCGCGTTTGTGCCCGAAGAGTTCGCTGGCAATGAGACTGGGAGCGATTGCGCCACAGTCCACGGCCACGAAGCGCCTGCCCTTGCGAGGGCTTGAGAAGTGAATCGCCCGGGCGACGAGCTCCTTGCCGGTGCCGCTTTCCCCCGTCAAGAGGACCGTCGTATCGGTCTGTGCAACCTGCTCGACGAGGGCCAGGACGCGTTTCATCTCGGAGCTTTCCCCGACCAGCCGGGAGATCCGGTACGGATCGGCCACTGCCTCCTGAAGCTCGCGGTAGCTGTTCAGGAGCCGTCGCTCGCGGAGGGCCTTTTCGGCGGCGGCCCCCAGTTCGTCCGGGCTGAAAGGCTTTGCCAGATAGTCAAACGCCCCCTTCTTTATGGCATCGACGGCACTCTTGATGGTGGAGTAGCCGGTGATGACGATGATTGGCGTTTCAGGAAAGGAGTCCGGCGCACGTTGCAGGATGTCCATGCCGCTGATGTCGGGCAGCTTGAGATCCACCAGGGCGAGGTCGAACGACTCCGCCTCCAATAATGCCAGACCCTCTCGGCCGCTGTCGGCGAGCCTCACATCATGGTCTTTATTGAGGATGCGCTCGCAACTGCGCCGGACCAGAGGGTCGTCATCGACTACTAGTACTCGCGGCTTTGTCTTCATCGCCCAGCTCCTCCGTCGCAATGGGCAGGCGGACGGTGACAGTCGTCCCACAATTCACCTGGCTTGCCACGTGAATGTCAGCGCCGTGCTCGGCGACGATTCCGTAGCTTATAGCCAGACCAAGGCCGGTGCCTTCACCGGGCGGCTTGGTCGTAAAGAACGGGTCGAAGACGTGCTCCAGGTCTTTCTCGGCGATCCCACAGCCGGTGTCCGACACCTCGAACTCAACCCATTTTCGCCCCCCCTCTTCGGTGCAGCGGGTGCGGACTGTTAAAGTGCCGCCGTCGGCCATTGCGTCTATGGCGTTAAGGCTCAAGTTCACGGCCACCTCTTGGATCTGGTGGGGGTCGATCACGAGGCCCGGCAGGTTCGGGTCCATCTCCTCGACAATGGCGACCTTGTTGATACGAGCTTGGTTCCGTGTGAGGCTCAGAGCGTCGGCCAACACGTCGTTCAAGTCTGCCAGTGTCTTCTGTGGCTCATTCTGCCGGGAGAAGTTCAGCAATCCGCGAACGATGTCCCTGCAGCGGGTGGTTGCCTCAATGATAGTTTCGATGTCCTTCCGCTGTTGGGAACCCTCGGGTGCATCACTGAGCAGCATGTGAGAGAAGGTCAGCGCTCCCGTCAGCGGGTTGTTGATCTCGTGGGCGACGCCGGCAGCCAGCCGGCCCACGGCCGCCAGCCGCTCCGAACGAGTCAACTGAAGGCGCGTTCGTTCTTGCAGAAGCTTGTCTCTCTCCCTGAGCGACCTGGCCATCGCATTGAACGTTTCAGTCAACGCGGTGATTTCGTCGGAGGCTCTGGCCGGCGCCTGGACCGATTCCGAGAAATCTCCGCGGGCGACGGCCTGGGACGCGACCGCCAAGGCGCGAGCAGGACGTGAGATTGCATCGGCAAGTTTCCAGCCGAGCAGGCCTGCAGCCGCCAAGCCCAAGAGGGTCACCAGCGCGAAGGTCAGCAGCGTGCTCAAGGCGGTGTCAGTGAACTTGCGCTCCAGTACCCCGACATAAAGCATCCCGACCGTCTTTCCGTCGATGTCGTGGATCGGCGCATAGGCTGAAACATACCAGTCGTTGACCACCCAAGCCCGGCCGAGCCAGCGTTTGTTCTGTCGCAGGACATGGTCCTGAACCTGAGCACTCACGGACGTGCCGATGGCGCGCGACCCGTCTTCTTTCAGGACATTTGTGGATATTCGCACGCCATGCTGGAAGATGGTGACCGTGCCGAACGGCCTGCCCCTGTATCGCTCGCCGCCAAAGACCGTGTCGTGAACGTAGTCAACCAGCTCGTAGTTGTGGGTGAGCAGGATTCCCGCCCGCAACACGCCGACCAGCCGACCGTCGGCAGCCCGCACCGGCACCGCCGAGCAGAGCATCATGCCGCTATCCACCTCGGCCCGGCCCGGAGGCGTCGCCTTGGGGGTCGGGCGGATGGTCAGCTTGGCCTGTTCGGCGAGCGAGGGGGCCTCCTTCGCCAGGACCTCCATGGGCACGAGCAGGGTGGCGCTGCTGACGTCCTTGCCGTCAAGGACCGATTGGACCAGGCGGTCGTCTGCAACGGAATCGCCGGAAACCTCGCGGCGATGGTCCCTGTGAATGACGCGTCCGAGGTCGTCCGTGACGTAAAGGATGTCGAGGGAAGCCCTCTTGCGAACCGCCTCCAGCCGCGGCGCCAGGTAGCTCACCTGCTTCCCCGCGACCGCTTGCGAGAAGCGTTCGCCAAGGGCCGTGTATCGCAGCGCCATCGCCATGGCCTCGAGCCGCGCGTCGTAGAACTCCCGGGCGGCGTTCAAGTCCTGCCGAACGCGAGTCTGGGCCTGCTGGTGCAGGTGCCGCCATAGCAGGTACCCCCCGACCGTCCCGGACGCTCCCCCTGAAATCGCGACCACCGAGAGCATGCTGATCACAATTCGGCGATTCAGTTTCATGGCCCGGCCTCCAGCTCGGGATGGCGCCATTCTACCCCGGTTGGGGGTCGCTTCAAGCGCCAAGAACGAAATTGTATGGCAGCGGTATACAATTGTAGCTCTGAGGCGTACGCTTTTGCCCGGTTTCAGCCCGTTGCGAGCCACAGTGTCCAGGCGGCGCATGGACATATCCCCTTTATGTTCAAAGCCTTCTGGTAATATTCGAGCCATAGGGGCCTCAGGGCACGGCCCGGGCATGGTGATTGCTCTGCTGAATATATGTCTGGCGGGGCCGCCGTGGGGCCCGCCTGGATGAAAGGTGGAGTAGGCCAATGGTTGCGACGCGAAGAATCCTGGTCGTGGACGACGAGGCGATGGTGACTAGCAGTTGCCGCAGAATCCTGGCGGCGGAAGGTGACGAGGTGGAGACCGCCGGAAGCGGGCAAGAAGGGCTCAATCTGGCCCTGTCGGAGCACTTTGACCTGGTGATGGCTGACTTGAGAATGCCCGACCTGGACGGGATGGAACTGGTTCGCACACTCCGGAGGCAGCGCCCGGAGACAGCCATCATCATTATAACCGGCTACGGCACAGTGCCTTCAGCCGTGGAGGCCGCAAAGCTCGGAGTTTCGGACTATATCGAGAAGCCGTTTACGCCTGAGCAGATTCGCGAAGCTGTCATTCGCGCCCCCGTTGCCGCCGAGGGAAAAGGCCGGCCCAGGATCGAAGCTGGCCTCGTAAGGGAGGTGCTCCGGCTGGCGGCCACGGACCCCAATTTCGGCAGGCGTCTCCTGTACGAGGGAAGCCGCGTCCTCTCGGGCTTTCCGCTCTCGCACGAGGCGGAGGCGGCCATTGTCTCGGGAGATGTCGCCTGGCTCGAAAAGGAATGCGGCGAACTCACTCGCGCGGAGCGCGATTGGATCGAGCGCCGCCTCCAGTCAGAGATCTGGTGAGCAGTGCGCCAAGGCTTGTCCACCGGCGCAGGGAGCAACGCAACATGAGTGCCCGCAGACGGATCCTGGTCGTGGACGACGAAGAAACGGTCCGCAAGAGCTGCACGAGGGTCTTCAGCGCGCGCGGCTACGACGTCGAGACCGCCGCTACGGCAAGAGACGGCGTGGAGCTCGCGATGCGGGGCTATTTTGACTGTGCGCTGATCGATCTGAGAATGCCGGACATGAACGGCATGGAGGTCGTTCGGACTGCACGAGAAAACCGCGGCAACATGGCCGTTCTCGTAATCACCGGCTACGGCGCAGTAAACACGGCCGCGGAGGCAGCCCGCCTTGGTGTGGCGGACTATATCTGCAAGCCCTTCGCGCCCGAGGAGATCGTTCAAGCCGTCAACCGGGCGATGACGAGGCGGCCGGAGGTCGCTTCCGGCATCCTCGACCGCTTCACGCAGGAGATCAGGCAAAACGCTCCCAAACCCGAGCATTACGAGCACCGCAGCCCCCAGGCGGTCGCCGAGATCGTAACCAGGTCGGCCGGCGTTAAGAAGGCCACGGCGTCAGTCGTGAACATCCTGATCTTGGGCCTCCTTGCTGGGGCCTACATCGGTTTCGGGGCCGCACTGGCTACCCTGGTTGGGACCGACGCGGCAAGCAAGTACGGCGTGGGAGTCGCTCAGGTCCTGGTAGGTTCGGTGTTCTCCGTGGGGCTGATATTGGTCGTCATCGCGGGAGCGGAACTCTTCACGGGGAACAACCTGATGATAGCGGGCGTGCTTGGAAGGGAGTACGGCCTGGTGCGCCTGCTGACGCGATGGGCGGCAGTCTATGGGGCCAACTTCGTCGGGGCAGTGCTGCTGGCGTTAATCATGCATCAGTCGGGCTTGTGGAAGATGGCCTCGAACGCGGTCGGCGCCAAGGCCATCGCCATCGCCGAGGCGAAGGTGAACCTCTCTTTCGGCGAAGCGTTCTTTCGCGGCGTCGGCTGCAACTGGCTCGTATGCCTCGCCGTGTGGATGGCATTCTCCGCCAAGGACATCGCGGGCAAGGTGCTCGTGATCTTCTTTCCCATCATGGCGTTCGTGGCCCTGGGATACGAGCACTGTATAGCGAACATGTACTTCATTCCGATGGGCTTGCTGCTCAAAGGCACCTCCGCCGCCGAGGGGATGGGGGCCGCCGCGCTGGAATCGCTCACGTGGGGCAAGTTCCTGGTCGCCAACCTCGTCCCGGTCACGCTGGGCAATATCGGCGGAGGTGCGATCTTTGTGGGGTCCCTGTATTGGTGGGTGTATATGCGGGGCAAGGTTAGGAACCCCTAAGATCACCACGACCGGCATCATCCGCGATCGCGGCCAGAAGTCCCTCAACGATGGCATGAACACGCCCGGGCTGGGCGGTATAATACTGACGACGACCGCCTGACGGGGAAGCCCGCGGGACCGAGTGTTGATTCCGGACCTCCGGGAGCAAGCCTGGCGGCGCCGGCAAGATGACTAAGGACGACCTGATAAGATGACTCTGGAAGGTTTCTTCAACCCGCAGTCCATCGCGGTCATTGGTGCATCGCGACAAGAGGGCAAAGTCGGGCACGCGATCCTCACGGCCCTGATAAGCGGTGGGTACAAGGGGACGGTCCTGCCGATCAATCCCTCAGCCGACCGCGTCGAGGGCCTAAAGTGCTACCCGGACCTGAAGTCGCTGCCCCTGGTGCCCGACCTGGCTATCATCGTCATCCCTGCCCGCGCCGTTCCGGAGGCGATGCGTCAGTGCGCACGGGCGGGCGTCAAGTCGGTGATAATCATCACGGCTGGTTTCCGGGAAGTGGGCCGGAAGGGAAGGGAGCTGGAAGAATCTGTCGCGCAGATAGCGCGGGCTGCGAGAATCCGCGTGATCGGACCGAACTGCCTGGGCGTCATTGTCCCGGGCAGGCAGCTGAACGCCAGCTTCGGTGGCGAGCTGCCGAAGCCGGGCGGGATCGGGTATGTCTCACAGTCAGGGGCCCTGCTTGTGGGCATCCTGGATATGGCCAAGGCGGAGGACATAGGCTTCAGCATGCTCGTCAGCATCGGCAACAAGGCCGATGTCAACGAACTGGACATCATCGAGGAGCTGGGCCGGCACGAACAGACCAAGGTGATAGCCGGCTACGTGGAAAGCATTGCCGACGGTGACGGATTCGTACGTCACGCCGAACGGATCTCACGTGAGAAACCGGTCCTGCTGATAAAGGCGGGTGGCACCGGGGCGGGGGCCAAGGCGGCATCGTCTCATACCGGGAGTCTCGCAGGCGCCGAGACGTCCTACGAGGCCGTGTTCGACCGGGCCGGAATCATTCGCTGCGATTCCATAAGGACGCAGTTCGACTATGCCCGAGCCTTCGCGAACCAGCCGCTCCCCGCGGGGCCACGCGTCGCGGTTATCACCAACGCCGGGGGCCTGGGCATCATGGCCGCTGATGCCGTCGAGCGTCAGGGCCTGACCTTTGCGGAGTTGTCGCAAGATTCAATCGACAAGCTCAGCGCCAAGCTGCCTCCCGCGGCAAGCGTTCAGAACCCGATCGACGTGCTCGGCGACGCGCTGGCAGACCGCTACGAATTCGCCATGGAGGTTGTCCTCGAGGATCCGAACGTTGACGTGGCGCTGGTGCTCTTGACGCCTCAGGCGATGACCGACCCTGCCGCCACGGCGGAAGCCATCGTCGGCGCCTCGGCGCGTCTGCCGAAGAAGACGACGCTGGCTTGCTTCATGGGCGCCCAAGCAGTCAAAAAGGCCGTTGCCGTCCTCCGCGAAGGACAAATCCCTCAATACGATTCGCCCGAAACCGCAGTATCGACCATCAAGGCGATGCACGACTACGTCCGGTGGCAGTCGCGGCCGAAACGGGTCGTGAAACTGTTTCCGGTCAACCGGCGAAAGGTCGAGCGGATTGTCCATCGCCATCTGCGGCGCGGGATACGCGAAATCGGGGAAGTGGAGTCCAAGGAAATCCTCGAAGCGTATGGATTCGTCACGCCAAAGGGCTCAATTGCCACCACCCCCGAGCAGGCCGCCAGTATTGCCGAGCAGTTAGGCTACCCCGTGGTGCTTAAGATCTGGTCCCCGGACATCGTGCATAAGTCAGACGTCGGCGGCGTCAGGGTCGCTCTCGCCAGCAAGCAGCAAGTCATGGACGCGTTCGATCTGATGATGTACCGCATTCCTAAGAGTGCCCCACAGGCCAATATCCTCGGGGTGCTTGTGCAGGAGATGTGCACCCGGGGCAAGGAAGTTATCCTCGGCATGAACCGGGATGCTCGCTTCGGGCCCATGTTGATGTTCGGGATGGGGGGAATCGCGGTGGAGGTCCTAAAGGACGTCGCGTTCCATCTTGCGCCGCTGACGGCCGAGGAGGCGAGCCAGATGCTCGTTCGCACTAAGACGTACCAGTTCCTGAAGGGTTTTCGCGGGGAGGAAGGCGTGGACGTCGATGTCATCGCCGAGGGCCTCCAGCGTCTCTCGCAGCTGGTGACCGAGTTTCCCAGCATTCAGGAAATGGATATCAATCCATACATGATCGGCCCGGAAGGCACTGTGCCAATTGCCGTCGATGCCAGGATCAGCGTTGAGGCCACCTAGTTGGGAGTCGAGATGCAAGATTTCGATTGGAAAGACAGATACAAGGACCAGATAGGCACGGCCTCGGCGGCGATGAAGCTGATCAGGCCGGGCTATGCCATATTCATTGGCACCGGGTGCGGGCAGCCGCAGCATCTCGTCGATGCCCTCGTGAAGTATTCAAGCCACATCTACGACGCGGAAATCATTCATCTGCTGACCATGGGTTCGGCGCCGTACGCGGATGGGAAGTTTCGCGACAGGTTCAAGATCAACAGTCTCTTCATTGCGGACAATGTCCGTCACGCCCTCGGCCAGGGCATCGGGCAGTACACGCCCATTTCGCTGTCTGAGATTCCGGGGGAGTTTCAGTCGGGCAGGATTCCCATCGACGTTGCGCTCATCTCCGTGACTCCGCCGGATGCCAACGGCCTGTGCAGCTTCGGCGTCTCGGTCGATATCGTCAAGTCCGCGGCCGCCAACGCAAAGTACGTCATAGCCCAGGTCAACTCGGACATGCCGCGCACCCTGGGGGACAGTTTCATTCACGTCAACGACATCGACATGCTCGTACCTTACGATGAGCCCATCATCGAGGTGCCCCCGCGCGAGCCCAGTGAGGCTCTTCTGAAGATCGGGCGGAATATTGCATCGCTCGTTGAGGACGGCAGCACCATCGAGTGCGGGATCGGGCGGATCCCGCAGGCGTTGGCACCGTTCCTTCGAGAAAAGAAGGATCTCGGGGTGCACACGGAGATGTTCGGCGACTGGATCATCGACCTGGTCGAATGCGGCGCGATCACCTGTGAGAAGAAGACCATCAATCGTGGAAAAATCCTCGCCAGCTTCTGCCTGGGCTCGCGCAGGCTGTACGACTTTATCGATAACAATCCCTTGTTCGAGTTTCACCCTACCGAATACGTCAACGATCCGTACGTGATCTCTCAGCACGAGAAGATGGTCGCCATCAACGTCGGCCTGGAGATCGACCTTACCGGCCAGGTTTGTGCGGACTCGCTGGGGTACCAGTTCTACAGCGGCATTGGCGGACAGGTGGACTTCGTCCGAGGGGCTGCGCGAAGCCGCGGCGGCAAGCCCATCATCGTCATTCCTTCCACCGCCGACGACGGGCGGATATCCAGAATCGTCCCGCACCTGACGGAAGGGGCCGGTGTCGTCACCACTCGGGGCGACGTGCATTACGTGGTCACCGAGTTCGGTATTGCCTACCTGCACGGAAAGAGCATCCAGGAGCGGGTCTTGGCGCTGGTCAACATCGCGCATCCGAAGTTCCGCAACGAGCTGATTCAGCTTGCGAAGGCCCAGAAGTACATCCAGGAAGACCAGATCGAGCTTGCCTGGGAGCAGGTGCGGTATCCTGAGGAGCTCGAGCACAGCGAGACGCTGCACGACGGAACGGAGATCTTCTTCCGCCCGGTCAAGCCCACAGACGAGCCGGCGCTGTCGGGAATGCTCTACTCGCTCAGCAGCCAGTCCGTCCACGCGCGGTACTTCAGCCACACGATGGCCTTCCCTCACAAGGACGTCCAGAAGCTCACGAACATTGACTACACGAACGATCTGGCGATTGTCGGCGTCGTGCCCGGCCCGGCGGGGGAAGAGATCGTCGCCATCGCGCAGTACTTCCTTGACTCGAAGACGGAGGAAGCGGAGGTCGCCCTCATCGTCCAGGACGAGTGGCAGGCCAAGGGGATGGGCACCCTCCTGATGGGTTTCATCGCCCGGATAGCCCAAGGGCGCCGCATCCGTCGCTTCTGTGCCATGGTCCGACCCTCCAACACGCCAATGCTGACCATCTTCCGCAACTGCGGGTACAAGGTGGATACGGAATTCGACGGGGAGGCCTACAACATCTTTGTCGACCTGACGAGCGAGAAGGGCGAGGGGCCACGTGTGCCGAGCGCAGAAGGCAGCGGAGAGAAACCAGGCCCGGACGAAGCATCCGGGTGCTGAGCAGAAACGCCTGCGTCATGGCGGACCCCCTCATGCCGAAGGTGCAGGCCGACAGGCAGGGCACTGACGGCAGGGGAGGCCGGGCGAGTGCTGGGGCCTGATTTCATTCGCCGGGGTGATAGGCCCGGAGGTCGTGGGGCACGATGAAGCGTGATGTTGCGAGTCAAACGGCACTCGGGACAGCTGCCGGCAGCGGCGCCGTGAATGTCAGCGTTCGCCGATCGTCACGGAGTGTATCACGTCGCCCTGAGCGATCTTGTTGACGACCTTCTGCGAGGCGGCGTCCACGACCTTACCGAAGACCGCGTGTTTTCCATCAAGCCAGGTACAAGGCACATGCGTGATGAAGAACTGCGATCCGTTGGTGTCCGGCCCGGAGTTGGCCATGGAAAGCGTCCCCGGTTCGGAATGTCGCAGCTTCAGGGCAGACGGTTCATCGGCGAAGGTGTAGCCCGGCCCACCGGTGCCGGTGCCCTTCGGGCAACCGCCTTGGATCATGAAGTCGTCGATGACGCGGTGGAACGTCAGGCCGTCATAGAAGCCCTTCTCAGCAAGCTCGATAAAGTTCGCGACGGTCTTGGGGGCCTCGGCCTCGAAAAGCTCGAGGACAATATCACCTTTGTCGGTGTTGATTGTGGCAGTTCTCATTCGGTCTCCAATGCGCGAATCAACGGTTCTGCCCTGATCGTTGCCATTCTGTTTTGCGTTGTCCTTTTGGCATCCGGTGACCACAAATGATCCGAACACACACATCCAGACCAACAGAGCCTCGAAAACACCAGTTCTGATCAGGCTTCTTTCGCTATGCATTGCTCGCCTCTCCACACCCGCAAGCCGTTCCTTCGTCGCATATTCCCACCAGTCCATTGGCCATTATTACGGGCCACCAGAAACGCAACGTTAAGCTCGCCAGAAGAGTAACCTGGCGCCAATGGCTCGTCAACAAGGTCTTCGGCATCGACCCCGCAGGCGTGCAGGTTCAATCCGACCTGACTCTTCACCCTTGAGGCACCCAACGGCTGCCGGTATCTTCCGTCCCATGACCTGGACACCATGGCGATTTTTCTTGGTGGCCATTGCCGGCTGGATGAA
>CBFDDG010000048.1:0-16206 GCA_965603505.1 uncultured Phycisphaerae bacterium
TTGGCTAGAGCGCTGCGTTCGGGACGCAGAGGTCGCTGGTTCGAATCCAGTCTCCCCGATTCCTCCGGATGAACGCCGGGGACTCAGTCCCACTTGAACCGGGATTTGTTGCGAGTGAGGGCCTGGAGTCGCTGGCGGACGTTTTCCTGCTTGATGCGGTCGTCCTTGTACGTGGCGATTTCGTCCCTGCTCTGCCTGACCTGAGCCTGGAGTTCTTCGAGCTTCTTCAGGAGTTGTTCGTACGTGATCTCCTTGCGTCGCACAATCAGGTCGTAGCGTCGCGCGACCACCTCCTGGAGCTCCATGCCGAGCGCCTGCTTCTTGGCCTCGGATTTCTCGTGGTGTAACCCTGCGCAAAGTTCGTCTCGCCGCCTCTTCAGTTCAAAATTCTCCTTGAGGACCGCGCCGAGCTCCGGATTCGATCTCTCGGCCTCGAAGATCGCGCCGTACTGGTCCATCAGGTGGTCGAAGCTCTTGACGTAGAGCGACGGGTCTCTTTCCTTGAGGCCCGTTAGCTTCTGATGTTCCTTTGGATAATTCGCCTTGAGCCAGTCGAGGAATTCGGCATTCCGCCTCTGCCGGCGGCCTTCCCAGTACTCGCGGAGGATCTGCTCGATCTCCGGCCGGGCCTGCTCGCGAAACTCGATCTTGAATTGCTCCGGGTCTTTCTTCCTGAGCTCGGCCAGGCGTTTGGCCGTGGCGGGATCACGCTGCCGCAGCCCTTTCATGGCCCGCTCGATCGTCTCGTCCGAGAGGCCGCGATTCCACCAGGAACGTGGCTGCCTCGGCTCATCCTGCCAGATGCCCTCCTTCGATGGTTGTGATTCGGCAGCCGCCGGGGTCGCTGCTGTCATGCCGCCGGCCAGCGCGATCCCCGCCAGCAGCGCGGCTACTCGGTGCAACTGCATTACTGCTATCCTTTCCAGAACTCGATCTCAACGTTCATCAGCTCCATTTCAAGCTCCTGCAGGGCGCCACTGCCGTGGCTTTCGCTGTCACCAGCCTCCAAGGCCTGCATCTGGGCCTCGATCCGTCGAATCTCCGATGTGAAATAGGCCAAGTCGAGGTCTTCGGCCTCGATATTGTCACTTTCCCAGATGGCGGCCGGTATGATGGCTGCGTGGACCATGGGCGTGCGGCTCGTCGAGTCGGGGCCGAGCAGCCCGATCATCGCGATGACGATCACCGCTGCAGCCGCTGCCAGCGCCCCGCGCAGCATACGGATATTCCGGTGCCTTCTTGCTGCCGCCAAGACCATCCGGGCCTTGATGGCCGTTAGGGTCCGAACGTCCGGCTTTGGGGCCGAGTAGGTCGCCAGAAGCTGCTCACCGGCCCGTATATCCTCATTGGCGGCTTCAGCCGACTCTGCATCCATGACTTGCTTGAGCCATTCGACCAGGTTTTCGCGTGCTTGATCGTTCATAAGATCGACCCTACCCCTCCATGAGCGCCCGCAGCTTCTTGAGTCCGCGGTGCAGCTTCGACAACGCCGTGCCGAGCGGCTCAGAACGAAGCTCGGCGATTTCTCGAAAGCTCAACTCCGAGTGGAACCGCAGCATAATCAATTCGCGGGTATCGGCATCCAAGCGATTGAGCTGAAGTTGGAGCTTGTCAAGCCTGTCTTCGCTCATATCGGAGCGCCGCGACTCGTTCAGGTCCGGCTCCAACTCGATCTCGGCCCGGCGGGCGTCCAGCAGCCTTCTGCGACGCTGTTTGCCCCGCAGGTGGTCGTGGAAGATGTTCGAGGCAATCTTGAAAAGCCAGCTTTCGAACGCGCCACCCTTGTACGACCCAATCTTCTCGACGAGTCTGATAAACAGCTCGCTCAGTAGCTCGTCGCTGAGATCCCGGTCACCCGTCAGCCGGTAGAAATACCCATAACAGCGGCCGGCGTACCTGTCAACCACCTGCGCGAAGCAGTCAGCGTCCCCCGATTTGCAGCCATCTATGATTCGGGCTAACTCGACGCTTCTACCCATCTGCTGCGTTCACTACAAGAGACGTTTGCCTGCCAAGGTTTATTGCGGGAATCCACGAAGCCGACGGTCGTACGCGGGCCCGCCTTCGTTGTGGCGTTCACCCCCACTGCGATTACGGAAAACGCCCGGTCGCCGTGTTGTACCGTCAGAGGGGCCACTTCTCGTCGGGGCCCTCGTCATTCTCCTCCTGCTCGAGCTTCCAGCCGTCGGACTCCTCGATGTCGTTGATCTCCCGCTGGACGTACTTGAGCATCTTGTCCTGAAGAGGCGCGAGCTTGCTGTACCATTTCAGCATGCTCTGATAGCTGGCCAGGAGCATGTCGAGCCGGATGAGCTGCCATTTCGCGATGCACTCGGCCTCCTTGATATTACAGAACGGGTCGCATTTGAACATCTTGCGGCCGTTCGGCCCCGTCTCACAGAGATCGCATTGTGCGCACTGGATCATGTCTGCACCTCAATCTGAGGTATCTTCGTTTTTTGCCTTTACACGAGCATTCTGCCTGTGCTAAAGTGTATTATACGACTCCGGGTGTACCCGTAGCAAAGAATTTACCCTTTTGTTGGACTCATACATGGCCAAACCAAGACGTAGAAGAAAGATCGGCAGCAAGAAGAGACGTACGCGTTGGAAGATCAGGCATAAGATCAGCTAAGAGCGGTTTCCTTGCGGGGTTGTCAGCCCCGTGAAGAAGCGCCATGCCGGACGGCGGCCCTTCAGGCCGAGTGCCCATGACGGGAATCAGGCATTTCCGCATACTCTTCAAGCCGGATGACAGGGAGATCTCGATCCATCGGGGTGCTACCGTCATTGAGGCCGCAGGCCAGGCCGGCATCATCCTGACGACACCCTGCGGTGGCAAAGGCACCTGCGGCAAGTGCATCGTTCGACTCCATCCCTCCGGGCAAGAAGTCCTCGCTTGTCAACACCGTGTGGACAGCGACTTGGTGGTCATGGTCCCGCCGGAGTCACGCTTCTATGAGCACAGAATCCTCGTCGACGGGTCGGATGTGCGCGCGGGGGTCCGGCCCACGGTGTGCCGAAGATATCGGCCGATTGCAGGCACGGGACCCATCTATGGCGTCGCCGTCGACATTGGGACCACCACCGTGGTTGCCAAGCTCATCGATATGACCGATGGGCGGTGTCTGGCCACGGAAGCCGCACTCAATCCGCAGACCCGTTTCGGCGACGACGTGGTCAGCCGTATCAATTATGCCCGGCCTGACAGGCATTTAGCCGAATTGCACAGCCTCATCATCACCTGCATCAATGGGTTGATTCGGAAGCTCTGCCGCCAAGCTGATGTTGGTGCATCGAGCATCTACGAGGCGTGTATCGTCGGTAATACGACGATGAACCATATATTCCTGCAGTTTCCGGTTGAGCAGCTCGGCCAGGCCCCCTATCGGGCCTGGTCGACAGATGCCCACGATGTGTCCCCCGTGCAAGTAGGGATCGACATGAATCCTGAGGGTAACGTCCATTGCGTGGAGAATATCGCGGGATTCGTGGGCGCCGATACGACGGCGGTTGCGTTGGCGGTGGAGATGGACCGCATCGAGGATGCGACTTTGGTCGTGGACATCGGGACCAATGGCGAGATCGTGTTGGGGACACGCGAGAGGCTCTACGCCGCGAGTTGTGCGGCCGGGCCGGCTCTCGAAGGGGCGCGCATTACACACGGCAGCAGGGCGGCCGAGGGGGCTATCGAAGCCGTGGTTGCCAACGACGACCTCTCGCTGGACGTCATCGGAAATACGCCACCCCGATCGATTTGCGGCAGCGGTCTGATTGACGCGGTCGCCGTCTTGCTCGACCTCGGCGTCATCGATGCGACCGGTCGATTCGTGGATCGCCAGAGCCTGCCAGAGCACCTGCCGGAATCCATCCGGTCCCGCGTTCTGGAACATGACGGACAGCCTGCGTTTTGCCTGACATTCGACGCGCAGAACTCCCGGCCGGGTGTGATCCTGACTCAGAGGGACGTCCGTGAGGTACAGCTTGCCAAGGCCGCGCTGCGGGCCGGCATCCGGATCCTTCTGAGCCAATTCGACATGACCGACCTGAACGTCGATAGGATCCTGTTGGCCGGGGCGTTCGGGAATTACATCCGGCCGCGAAGCGCCGTCCGCATCGGGCTTCTGCCCAATGTGCCTCTCGATCGCATCCGTTCGGTCGGCAATGCAGCCGTCATGGGGGCCCGGATGCTGTTAATCAGCGATGAAGGCCGGGAAAGAGCCGCCAAGCTCGCGAGGGGAATGCAATACGTCGAGATCGCGCACGAGAAGGATTTCTCGGATGTCTTCGCCGACGCGATGTTTCTGAGCCCATAGGGCAGCCCCTACGAACAGACTCCCGGGACGATCTTCCGCCCGCTTTCTTCACATCGCTGCGTTCAGAATGACCAGTGCCGGCGAAAGCGCCGCACATGAATCACGCGGGGCCAATGGAGCGGAGCAGGTAAACCAGGTACCCCGCATAGGTGGCGAGGAGGACGGTTCCGCCGATTCGGCCAATCGTTCGTCTGCCGAGGACGGCGGCCATGCCAAACCCCGCGCTGACGGCAATCATGATCCAGTAGTCCGCGCCGCCGGCAAATCGTGCGCCGATCGTGAACGGATGGATAACCCCGGCCGCCCCGACGACGAGGAGGGTGTTGAAGATATTCGAGCCGACCAGATTGCCCACCGAGATATCGTGATGTCCCTTGAGCGCCGCGACCACACAGGTCACAAGCTCGGGCAGCGAGGTGCCGACGGCCATGATCGTCGAGCCGATGACCGCATCGCTCAGGCCGATTCGAGTGCCGATGGCGATGGCGCCGTAAACGGCCATGTGCGCGCCACCCGCCAGGGCGGTCAGCCCGAGAGCCATGAACAGGATATCACGTCCCAGAGTTCGGGCGGGCTCTTCGGCTGCACGGAACGGTTCGATGGGTCTGCTCGTTCGGGCCGCTCGGGCCGTGCGAACCGTGTAGATGACCAGTACGGCAAAGACCAGCAACAGAAGCAGGGCGTCAACTCTCGATGTGGTCAAGTCGTGCAGAGGCAGCCACAGCAGCAATGCGACGCCGAGCATCGCGGGGACTTCCCGCCTGAGTGTCCCGGCCGGAACCTGCAGCGGGCGGAGCAGGGCGATCAGGCCGCCCACCAGCGCGAGATTGGCAATGTTGGAGCCATAGACGTTTCCAATCGCTATGTCCCCTTTGCCACCGACGACGGCGGCGATGCTGGCCGCCACCTCCGGCGCCGAGGTGCCCATCGCCACGATCGTCAGTCCCACGACAAGCTGGCTGATCCCCATCCGTTCCGCCAGTCCCACGGCGCCACCGACGAGAAGATCGGCACCCTTCCACAGAAGTACCAGTCCGATTGCCAGGATCAGGAGCGCCCAAAGCATTCTGTGTCATCGCCTTTCCACTTGGTGCCCGCGCAAACGGCCCATCGTCTGTCCTATCGGCATCCGCAATGCAGAGTACCCATAGAGTGGGCCGCCTCCCCACGCGTTTTGCTTGTCTACACCCTTCCGACGATGACGCATGCGTTGTGGCCGCCGAAACCGAAGGAATTGCTCAGCACTACGTTCACCCTAGCTTCTCGCGCCTTCAGCGGGACATAGTCCATCTTAAGGTCGCACCGTTCATCCTGGTTTTCCAGGTTCATGGTCGGCGGAATGATCGACTCGTTGATCGTCTTGACTGCGGCGATCAACTCGACGGCGGCCGTCGCGCCAAGCATGTGCCCCAGGCAGCTCTTCGTCGAGCTGATGGGCATTTTATAGGCGTGTTCTCCGAAAACGGTCTTGATGGCCATGCTTTCGGCGATGTCGTTCAGTTCGGTGCTGGTCCCATGGGCATTGATGTAGTCGACGTCCTCCGGGTTGAGCTTCGCGTCGGCCAGGGCCAGCTTCATCGCCATGGCCGCCCCTTCGCCGTCCGGCAGCGGGGCGGTGATATGGTACCCATCGTCCGTGGCGCCATAACCGAGCAGTTCGGCGTAGATCTTTGCACCCCGTTCTTTGGCGTGCTCGTACTCCTCAAGGATAAGGATGCCGGCGCCCTCGGCCAGGATGAAACCGTCCCGGTCGCGGTCAAACGGCCTCGAGGCGGCCTGCGGATCGTCATTGCGGCTGCTCAGTGACCGGGCCGCGCAGAACGAGCCGAGACCGATGGGCGTCAGCGCGGCCTCGGACCCGCCGGTAATCACGACCTCACTTCGACCGCTCGCGATGTTCCAGAACGCCTCCCCGACCGTGTGGTTGCCGGAGGCACACGCACTGGAGACCGAAAAGCTGGGGCCCCGCAGCCCGAACTGGATGGCAATGTTTCCGCTGCCCGCGTTGGCCATCAGTCGGGGTACGCAGAAGGGCGACACCTTTTTCGGTCCTTTATTGAGCAGGCGGATATGCTGCTCTTCAATTTCCTTGATCCCACCGATCCCCGTTCCGACGATCACCCCCATGCGATAGGGGTCTTCTCTGGAGAAGTCCAAGCCGCTGTCCCTGACGGCCTGAATCGCCCCGACCACGGCAAACTCGCTGAACCGGTCCATTCGCTTGGCTTCGCGCTTGTCGATGTACTTCGTCACGTCGAAGTTCTTGATCTCGCCACCGAAATGGACCGTAAAGAGGCTGGCGTCGAACGACTCGATGGCGGAAACCCCGCTCCGGCCCTCGCACAGCGCATTAAACAATCCCTCAACGGACTCGGCCAGCGCGGTGACACACCCCAGGCCCGTGATAACGACTCGGCGTCTATCCATTGAACCTACGCGCTTTCCTTCTTCTTGGTCTGTGCGATGTTGATGATGTAATTGATGGCGGCGCCGACGGTCTGAATCTTCTCGGCCTCCTCATCGGGGATGCTCATGTCGAATTCGTCCTCGAATTCCATGACGAGCTCCACCGTATCCAGAGAGTCGGCATTCAGGTCGTTAATGAAGGAGGTTTCGCGCGTGATTTCGGATTTATCAACGCCCATCTGTTCGCTGATGATCTCGATCACTTTATTCTCAATCGCCTGGTTATCTACCTCGTCGATACTCACTTGTGTATCCTCCTGAACAGAATCGGAACTCTCTCATTAGGCCTTGGCCGCGGCTCCCTGGATATACATGCACGCCTGCCACCCTCCCGATTTTCGGCGGTATATTACCGACTGGGGGGTGTATAGACAAACATTTTTTGAACTTTTTTTACATGGCCATGCCACCATCGACGCAGAGGACCTGGCCCGTGATATAGCCGGCATCATCGCTCGCGAGGAACGCGACGGCCTTGGCGACATCCTCGACGGTGCCGATACGACGCATGGGAATGAGTTCGACCGCCGCATCAATTACCGGCTGGGGCAGCTTTCGGGCCATCTCGGTATCGATAAAGCCGGGGGCGATGCAGTTGGCGGTCACGTTCTTTTTGGCTAACTCGCGGGCGGCCGTCTTTGCCAGGCCGATCAGGCCGGCCTTGCTGGCCGAGTAGTTCGCCTGGCCGGCATTGCCCATGACGCCCGAAACCGAGCTAATATTGATGATGCGCCCGAATTTGTTGCGCAGCATCGACTTGGCGGCGACCCGCGTGGCGACAAAGGCGGCCCGGAGGTTGACGGTGAGCACTCTGTCGAAGTCTTCATCGCTCATCCGGATCAGCAGGCTGTCCTTGGTAATCCCGGCATTGTTGACGAGGACGCCGATACCGTCGTACTGCGAAGCGAGGGACTCCAGCACTTCCGTGAACTGATCCGTCTCGGTGATGTCGACGCGCCGCGTCACAACCTCGAAGCCGGCCTTTTCTGCGGCCTGTTGGAGGTCCTTGAGCTGATCCTCGACTATATCGAGCCCGGCGACGATGCGGCCCTGCTTGAGCAGCTCGAAGACAATGGCACGGCCGATGCCGCGCGCCGCGCCTGTCACTACTGCCAATCGTTTTTCAGCCATCTTTTCTGTCTCCAAGTCGGGCGATCCCTTGAATCCCCGGCCTCTATGCCCGTCCGATCAGGGCCTCCAGGGAGCCCAAATCGCTGATATTGATCACCTTTGTCTTGCGGCTGATCCGCCTCATCAAACCGGTGAGCACGCGCCCCGGGCCAATCTCATAGAATTCCTCAACGCCGTCGGTCAGCAGGCGCTCCATGCACTTTTGCCACAGAATCGCACTCGTAAGCTGTCGGGCCAGACCCTCCGTGACGCTGTCAACAGTCCGGTAGTATTCAGCATCGACGTTGGCAATGGTCCGGACCGATCCCGGTTCCGAAATCTGCGGTTCTCGCAGGGCTTCCCTGAGGGCCTCGGCGGCACCGGACATCATCTCGGTGTGGAATGCCCCGGCCACCTCCAGCCGTACGGCTTTTGCCGCACCGTACTTCCCCGCCAGGCGCTCGGCCCGTTCGCAGGCACCGAGGGTGCCGCTGACAACGATTTGCCCGGGACAGTTGAAGTTGACTGGATCGAGCAGTTCCCCTTCACCGGCCTCCTCGCAGAGCTGCCGTACTTTCGGCTCATCCAGGCCGATGATGCTGACCATAACCCCTTCGGTCGCATCGGCTGCGGCCTGCATCGCCTCGCCCCGTTTCCGGACCAGCCTCAGTCCATCCTCGAAGCTCACGACTCCTGAGGCGTAGAGAGCCGTGTACTCACCCATGCTGAGCCCTGCGGTGACCTCCGGCTTGATATGGGCCGTGGCAGGGTTCGTCCGCAGGACCTCCAGCAGAGCCGCTGAGGTCACGAAGATCGCCGGCTGGGACATCGTCGTGCTGTTAAGCCGGTCGGCTGGACCCTCAAAGCACATCCTTCGCAGGTCAAACCCGACGATCTCATTGGCCTTTTCGAACAGTTCGGCCGCCGCCGGGAACGCCTGCGCAACGTCGGTGCCCATGCCCACGATTTGGGCACCCTGGCCCGGGAATAGAAAGGCGGTTCTCATCGTTCGTGCCCTTGAACCTGAATCCCCAATACTAACACCCCATCAATGCCGGCCAAACCTCAGAATTCAATCACGTTCGCGCCCCAGGTGACCCCGGCGCCAAACGCCACGAGGATGATGATATCGCCTTTCTTCACCTTGCCCTGCCGCACACATTCATCAAGGGCGATCGGCACGGAAGCCGCAGACGTATTGCCGTAACTGTGAATATTGACGAAGACTTTCCCCTCGGGCACGTCCAGCCGCTTGGCCGCCGACTCGATGATTCTGGCGTTCATCTGGTGCGAGATCAGCATGGCCACGTCGTCGAACGTCAGGCCGCAGTGGTCCAGGCAGTTTGTAACGGCCTCGACGATCCGCCGCACCGCCTGCTGGTACACTTCCCGGCCCTTGATCTGCATCAGAGCCATCTCCGGGTCCTCAAGCGGCTTGGAGGCCGGATGCCGCGAGCCATAGGCCCGGCAGTTCAGCGATTCCCAGTAGGTCCCGTCGGCACCCAGTGCGCTGTACATGATGCCCCGCCCACCGTCTGCCTTCCGCTCCAGCACGACCGCGCCGGCCCCGTCGCCGAAGAGAATGCAACTCGTCCGGTCCTTCCAGTTCGTGATTTTCGTAAGCGTCTCGGCCCCGATGACCAGCGCGTTGTTGAGCCGCCCGGTCTCCATTTGCTGTTGGACGAGGTGAAGGGAGTACACAAAACCGCTGCATGCCGCCGCCACGTCGAAGGCCCATGCCTTGCCGGCGCCGAGCGCTTGTTGCACGAAGCACGCCGTGGATGGGAAGACCATTTCCGGCGTGATCGTGGCCACGATAATCAAGTCGAGGTCCTCGGCGTTGAGCCCGGCACGCTCCAGGGCCCGTCTGCCCGCCTCGGTCGCCAGGTACGCCGTCGTCTCCTCGTCCGTCGTGATGTGCCGCTCCCGGATCCCCGTTCGCGTCGTGATCCACTCGTCGGAGGTGTCTACGCGCAGGGCCAGTTCCTCATTGGTCAGTATGTTGGGGGGAACAAAGGAACCGCACCCCGTAATGACAGCGCGGTTCTTGGTGGGAGAGTCCTCAAACTCTTTCTGCATCAGTCGTCCTTACGCCGGCTTCCGAGAGACATTCCATGATCTTGTCGTTGATCCTCTGTGTGTGACAGTTCTTGGCGCTGAGCACGGCATTGCGGATCGTGCGGGCCTTGCTGGCCCCGTGACAGATCAGCGCCGTGCCGTTGACGCCGAGCAGGGGGGCGCCGCCGTACTCGTTGTAGTCATGTTTCTGGTAGACACGCATGATGATCGGCTTGAATCTCAGGGCCAGCCGCGGCTTTTCCTGCATCAGCTCCTGCTTGATCGCCCGAAACAGCCCATCGACGGCCCCTTCGGTCAGCTTCAGGATCACGTTGCCGACGAAGCCCTCACATACCACGACATCACAGACTCCCCGGAAGATGTCGCTGCCCTCGATGTTGCCGATGAAATTGAGCCGCGGGTCGCCGCGGAGCAGCTCCCGCGTTCGCCTGACGATCTCGTTGCCTTTGGCGTCTTCCTGCCCGATACTCATCAGGCCGATCCGCGGGTTCTGGATCCCGAGGAAATGCCGCGAGTAGATGCTGGCCATTAGCCCGTATTGATAGAGGTTGATCGGCTTGCACGCAACATTCGCCCCCACGTCACAGATGGTCACCGGACCATTCACGGTGGGGAAGACCACGGCGATTCCCGGCCGATTCACGCCCGGCAGGGTCCGCATCCGCATCTGGAACGCTACGACACACGCTCCGGTGTTGCCCGCCGAGATCACGGCATCGACCCGGTCGAGCTTGGCCAGCTTGGCCAGCACGCCAATCGAGCTCCGCGGCTTTTTGCGCAGGCTATCGATGGGTTTCTCGTCCATCGCAATCACGTCTGGGGCGTCAACGACCGTGATCCGGCCTTTCTCATATCTGAGAGCGGCCAGCTTCGTCTCCAGCAGATCCTGCGGCCCAACCAGCAGGATCTCGTCCTCCTTGTCAATCTGGGGCAGCGCCTCCAACGCGCCGGCGATGATCTCGTCCGGGGCATAGTCGCCACCCATGGCATCCAGTGCGATACGCATGTTTAGTCGGTTTCCTCCTTGCCGAGCTTCAGGGTGAGGTCCGGATTGACGTATCCGCAGTTGCTGCACGCCGCGTGCGGCAGTTTCGCCTGGCTGCATTTCGGGCACAGCGTATAGTTCACCGGCTTGATCGCGTGATGCGCCCGCCGGGTTCGCGTGCGGCTCTTACTCGTCTTTTTGACTGGTAACATCGTTTACGACTCCCATTCTTCTGCAAAAAAGCACACTGCCACCCTCTCGCTGTCAGTGTAAAACCATCCTTAATACCTCCGACCTGTCCGCCTGTCAAGCGAAATTCGGGTCCAGCCACTCGTGCAAGGTCTTGCCACAACAGATTTTTTACGAAGGATGGTACGAAACCGCTCAGTCGATGGTTCCCGCTACGCCCGGCAAGCCGAAGACCGGCGAGCTTTCACGCTTGATCCGCGTGGGCAATTCCTTCTCCTGGACTAGGTGATAGCCTTTTTGCTCCATGCACTCACGAACGAATTTCTGCTCGAAACCGCCCAGGCCCTGTGTCCGGCTGGCATCCGAGTACCGCATCGCCTCCGCATGGCAAGCCGCCAGGTCGTATCGGGTCTGCTTAAAGCTCTTCGCTTCCCGGTACCAGTATTTCGTACATCCTCCCAGCGTGCAAACGGTTGCCAATAAGACCCCGGCAATGGCGAACTTCATTCATAACTCCTGCCAATCCACGACTCTTCCAACCTCAACATGCGCATGGCGCCTCAATAGTCAATCATCGAGGGGGCGGCGATTATCTCCGTTTGCCTTGCCCTTGTCAACATTCGGTCGCAGTCAAAGATACGGACGGGCAAATAGGCGAGGGAATCCGTTCGGACGATGGAAGAACGAGAGGGCTGCACGATTGGACGTGCAGCCCCGCTGATCGGCCTCATTGAGACCGTCAGAGTTCTTCACCATCCGACGAATCTGCGTGAGAGCAGCCTGGGGCCGTGCGGCACGGAGGCCATTGGCCTCTACCGTCATGCCGCTCGCATCGGAAACCAGATCTCTACTGTCTCTACGATCCTCGGGCACGCCCGGCTATCGGGAATCGGCCTGAAAATACCCACCGTGAAAGCCCTGGTTTGGGCATCAGGCCCAGCCCTCAGAAGGCGATCGAGCGTGCATCGCCGGAGGTGCACTACCTCATCCTGCGGCGAGAAGTTATTACCTCCGGGCCGAAGAGGATTGGTGACGCAGCCACCGTTCAGTGGCGAACATCATGCGGAATTGCGTGATTTTGTCGTTGAAACGCTCGGGTGAATGAAGTATAAGGAATCGTTTGGTGTCCGGCACGGGGGCGGTCTGTGGCCATCCCGGCCGGGAAAGGGATTGGTGGCCGCTACGGAGCTGAAGGCTATGAAGCGCTACACCGGACAGAAGGCGCTCTATGAAGCGATCAGTCGATCGCAGAGCAAAGCGAAGCGCGGCGGCATCTTAGAGAGATTGAAGCCGCAGACAGCGAAGCAGGATGAACCGGCCCGTGAGGAGCCGAAACCTCCGGCCGAGCAGTTCGAAACCCCTGCGGAAGGGCCGGTGGCAACAGAAGAAAGACTCGAGCCGCCGGCGGGAAAGCCGCGACCCGTTGAGAGAGTCGGCCGGCCGGCACCGCCGGGCCCGGGCCAGACGTGGCTGCGACCCAAGCCGGTGCAACTGAATGCCGGTCGCGTTGAGGTTTCGGTGCCGTACCACATCGCCATAGCAATCGCTCTGGCGGTGGTTCTGGTGGTCCTGGTGGCGTTTAGGCTCGGTCGGGTTGGTCGAAACGCACAAGGAAGCGCTCAGCCGGTCGGGTCCGCCGTGCCGGCGGATGCGGATCGACCGGCGCGTTCGACGCAGGAGAACGCAGCGACGGCCGGTGCCGGGAGAACGCAGCTCGATACGCCGCTTGCGTCTCCGGCTGTCGGCGAGCGCGACCACTGGATTGTCCTGGCGCAGTACAAACGCCGGGCTGATTTGGATCAGGTCGTGGAGTATTTTGCCGGGCACGGCATCGAGCTTGGCGTGATGCCTCTCGACGAGCCGTCGCGTAAGGCCTTTGCCGACCTCGGTTTCAACGCCGCCATTCTGCCAAGCGGCAACCACTATTTGCTGGTGACGAAGAACTTGTACAGCAACCCGCAGAACCCGGGTACGGACGGCTACGAGATGAAGAAGAGGATTACGGATTTGGGGCGGGGGTATAAAGCCCCGCAGGGTTACGAGTCGTTCGCACCCAACAATTTCAGTGACGCATACGGAATGAAAATCAGATAACAGGAGAGATGTTACATGTCAGTGGATCGTTCACTTAAGATCAAGAACGCGTTAGTCCGGCACCGCAATGTGTTGACCCGGGCCGAGCGCGTCCAGACTCTCAAAGACGAGGAGCGTTGGACCGAGGAGCAATCGGTGCTGGGCCTGCCGAAGGTTGCGCACCGCAAGAGCACGGCCGGCAAGAAGGCCAAAGACGTTGCGAGCGAAGCGGCCCCAGGAGCCGCTGAAGGTACCCCAGGCACGACGCCCGCCCCAACGGCTGACGGTGCCTGACAAGAACCGCTGGGAGCCGGCCGGCAAGGCCCTATGCCATCGGTCCGACACCCATTCGAACCGCCCATGCCGGACGAAAGTCCGGCATGTTTTACTTGGGGACACGGTGTCCCATCCGGTTATTGATGAAGCGGAGGTGCTCCAATGGGCGAAAACGGCATATCCGACAGGTTCCCGATTCTCGTGCTTGGCGCCCTCGCTATGATCTCCACGACCGTCGCCCCAGGGCGACAAGGGCAGGCGGTATGGCCCGGCGGAGAGTGGGGGGGTGCCACGCCCGAGGCGGTCGGGATGGATGCCGCGCTGCTGGACAAGGCGCGGAATGTCGCCCTGACCGGCGGTGGCTCCGGCATAATCACTCGCTGCGGCAACGTCGTGCTGCGGTGGGGGGACCAGGACCGGACCTACGATCTGAAATCCTCGACGAAAGCCATCGGCGTCACGGCGGTCGGTCTGACGCTGCTGGACGGCAAATTCGAGAGCCTGCACGAGCCGGCCTCGAAGTATCATCCCACGTTCGGCGTGCCCCCCGAGGCCAACAGAGAGGAGGGCCGGCTTCCCAAGATCACGTTGTTTCACTTAGCGACGCAGACGGCCGGCTTTGATAAGCCCGGCGGATACACGGAACTGCTTTTCGAGCCCGGCACGAAGTGGGCGTATAGTGACGGCGGTCCGAACTGGCTGGCCGAGTGCGTCACGCTGGCCTACGGCCGGGACCTCCAGGAGCTGATGTTCAAGCGGGTCTTCTCACCCATCGGCATCGAGCGGGACGACCTGCGGTGGCGAACGAACCAGTATCGGCCGAAGGAGATCGCCGGCGTGATGCGGCGGGAGTTCGGCTCGGGCATCCACGCCAACGTCGATGCCATGGCCCGGATCGGCTATCTCTACCTTCGCAACGGTCGCTGGCGGGGCAGGCAGATCATCCCGTCGTGGTTCGTTGACGCCGCCCGGACTGTGCCGCATGGGGTGCGGGGCCTGCCGGTGGTCAAGCCGGAGGATTACGGTAGTGCCTCCGACCACTACGGCCTGCTGTGGTGGAACAACGCCCACGGCACGATGAAGAACGTCCCGCGTGATGCCTACTGGTCCTGGGGCCTCTACGACAGCCTCATCGTCGTCATCCCGTCGCTGGACATCGTCGCCTCGCGGGCGGGCAAATCGCTTGGCGGCCCACGAAGCCCGCATTACGCACCGATAGAGCCCTTTATGGAGCCGATTGCCCTGTCCGTTAAGGACCGGGGCCGATGGCCCGGCGCTCCGTACCCCGCCAGCGAGATCGTCCAGGCCGTTGAGTGGGGGCCCCCGGATACGATCATCCGCAGGGCGGCCGGCAGCGACAACTGGCCGATCACCTGGGCCGACGACGACAGTCTCTACACCGCCTACGGCGATGGCTGGGGCTTCGAGCCGAAGGTGGACCGGAAGCTCAGCCTCGGCTTCGCCAAAATCGTCGGCGGGCCGAAGAGCTTCGAGGGCAGCAATATCCGCAGCGAGACGGGTGAGCGGGTAGGGCAGGGGGCTGCCGGCCCGAAAGCCTCCGGCATGCTCTGTGTGGACGGCATCCTGTACATGCTGGTACGCAATACCGGCAATTCACAGCTTGCCTGGTCGGACGACCACGCCGGGACGTGGCACTGGTCCGACTGGAAATTCGAGACGAGCTTCGGCGCCCCGGCGTTCCTGAACTTCGGCCGCGATTACGCCGGCGCCCGCGACGAGTACGTCTACATCTACTCCCACGACAGCGACAGTGCCTACGAGCCCGCCGACCGCATGGTCCTGGCCCGCGTTCCGAAAGACCGCATCCGTCGGCAGGGGGCCTATGAATTCTTCAAGGGGCTCGACGCCGCCGGCGAGCCGCTCTGGACGAGCGATATCCGCGACCGGGGCGCCGTCTTCGTGAATCCGGGCCGGTGCTACCGTTCCGGCATCAGCTACAACACCGGCCTGAAACGCTACTTCTGGTGCCAGACCCTGCCCGAGAGCACCGACGACCGGGGCCCACGCTTCCAGGGCGGCTTTGGAATCTACGAGGCCCCCGAGCCCTGGGGCCCCTGGCGAACCGTCTTCCACACCGAATCCTGGGACACCGGCCCCGGCGAAACGAGTGTCTTCCCGACCAAATGGATCAGCCAAGACGGCCGAACCTGCCACCTCCTCTTCTCCGGAAACGACTCCTTCTCCGTCCGAAGGGCTCGGTTCAAGTGATGCCCGGCCGGCACATCGGGGTCCGGCTTTGTGGAGCCCTATATGCCTGAAAGCGATTTCATCATCATGAGATTCCGGCAGATCCTGGTATGGTTGCTACCGTGCTTGGTGGCCCTCGTCGTGATCATCCTGGCCCTCTCAGCCACTGACCGCCATCGCCGCAATCGACCACGTGACGAGGACAAGTAGCCGCGACGGCACTTACGAGGCCTTCTGGTGGACGCGGACGTAGTCTACTTCGAAGCGGGCGGGGAACTCGGTTGAGGTGGGGTCGCCGCCGCTGGTGCCGCCGATGGCAAGATTCAATAGGATGTAGTGGGGCTCGTGGAAGGGGTTGGCCTTGTCCGAGGTCCCGTTGATCGTTTTGCTCAGGTCGATTGTGTTCAGGAGCTGGTCGTCGATATAGAGCTTGATCTCGTCCTTGTCCCAGTCCATGCGCCAGATGTGGAATTTGGCGGACCAGTTGGGATCAGCGAATTCCGT
>CBFDDG010000049.1:0-16147 GCA_965603505.1 uncultured Phycisphaerae bacterium
CTGAGGCGACTGCCCGAGGGGGTTCTCGGCGAAGGCGACATGCGGATCAGCGTGACATACCCCTACGAGGGGACCCACAGGTACTGCTCCGGCGGCGGGGGCCTGTGCTCCACGATTTGCGATTACGCTCGCTTCCTGCAGATGCTGCTCAACGGCGGCGAACTGGACGGCGTCCGCGTGCTCAGCCGCAAGACGGTCGAGCTGATGACCGCCGACCACGTGGGCGACCTGAACCAGGGCACCGGCTTCGGCCTGGGCTTCGGGGTCACGCGGAGCCTCCGCGAGGCGGGCGAGCTGACCAGCGTCGGCGCGTACCGATGGGGCGGCTTCTGGTACACGACCTTCTTCGTCGATCCGGCCGAGAAGATGATCGGCGTCTGCATGGCCCAGGTCCACCCCTCCGGAGGGGCCACCTTGAACGACAAATATGAAGCCCTCGCCCACCAGGCCATCATCGACTGAACCGGCCGTTCGCCGCACAAACAGCCTGCAGGGGCAGAAAGCGAAGAGCTAACGACGTTCGTCAGCCGGACCTCTGGGCGAGCTTCTTGCCCACGTCGGTCAGCCAGTCTTCGGTCAGTTCAGCGTAGGGGCGAAACCGTTCCAGGCCGCCCTGTTCCTCGCTGTAGAGAAGGGCCCGGTGAAGGCCGAGCTGATTGGCGACGGGAGAATCGATCAGGTTGCTGGAATCGGCCGCGCTCATTTGGAACAGCACGCGATGGTCGAACTCGCGGATGGTCTGGCGATCCAGGGTCCGCTCCAGCGTGGTGAGCGTGTCGGACCAGGCGAGGATATGGATCCCGACGTTGGGGCCCTCTCGCAACAGGCTCGCGAATTGAACATCCGGGCGCGGCTTCGCCTCCTCATCGGGGGAAAACGCGAAAACGTCCTCGTTGCGGCGCAGCATCCGATATCGCTGCACGCCGAAGACCAGCAGAAAGATGGCAGGCCCCTTGTGCTGAGCGTCCTGCATGCGATGGTCGGTCTCCTGCGCGAGTTGGGCGATTGTGTCGGCGACGTCACGCCAGGTCACGTTGCGGCAGACTTGAGGGATTGCAGAGACCACACGGTTCAGGATGCCCGCCTGGGGGGAATCCGGCGGGCTCCCGTCCAGGATGATGAATTGGGCCGCCGAGGCCGGAAGCTGCGCCGCCAGGCTGACGATGGCCGCGCTCATCAGGTTCATGGCGAGGTCGTCCCGCTGCCCGATGAGCAACAGGTTGCCGCCGCTCTGCCGCCGGAGCACCGCGGCCGTCGGCTCCTTGATGGTCACGGGCGCCCCCAGCCAGATCTTCGGTGTCGAGGTCTGCGCGGGCCGGGCATCACTGGCAAGGCACGCCGCCAACGAACGATTCTCCGTAATATCGGCCGGTGCGCTGCCCTCGAAGACAATCAGCGGCTCGCGGGGCTCCTGTATCTCAACCTTGCGGGCGATGATTTTGTTCAAATAGGAATCGCGTGTGGAGTCGGACAGCCATGCCGTTTGGAAGGGACTGTTTCCGGCGGCGCTGCCCCCGGCGTCATTGTAGATGGCCTCGCCCGGTCGCGACAGCAGCCGAGCGGCCACGTTGTTATCGTCGAGGATCAGCTGGGAGTCGGCCTCCGAACACTGCAGGGCGATTCGCACGGCCATTTGCCCGATCGTACTCCGCGCCAGACCAAAAATGCCGCCAAGTGTTTGCGAGCCGAGCACCACGTGGATGCCGAACGCCCGCCCCTGCCGAACGAGCTGTTCGAGCAGGACGGCGGCGTCCTGGGCGAGCTTGTCGTCTTCGGCGAAGAAGATCTGGAATTCATCCACGATGAGCACGGTGCGAGGCATGGTCTTGCCCGTTGCCTTGCGATAGGCAGCCAGGTCCTGGACGCCGGCCTCACGGAACAAGTCGCCGCGGTGGGCCATCTCGCCATCCAACCTCTGCAGGATGCTGAGGCCGAACTCCCGGTCGCTCTCGATGGCAATCGCGCGGGCGTGCGGCAGATGGTGCGTGGCGTAGGTCTTGAATTCGACCCCCTGTTTGAAGTCGATCAGGTAGAACTCCACCTGGTCGGGCGCATACCACAGAGCGAGATTCGTGACCATCACGTGGAGCAGCGTCGATTTGCCGGAGCCGGTCTTGCCGGCAATGAGCAGGTGCTGCGCGACTCCTCGACCGAGGAGCAAATACTGCAATCGCGTGGCGCCGGTGCGGCCGAGGCCGACGCGCAGGTCCTCGCGGCTGTCCAGAGACCAGGTCTGATGATCGGTGGGAGCGATGGCGGTGAAGGGGACTTCGACGCGTGCGGAAGCCGCTGCCGCCTTGCCGATGAGATGCATGGTTCTCGTGACGACCTCTTCGTCGGGAGGCTGGTCCGGGACGAGGGGAAACTGCTGGATCACTTGGTCTTGCCATACGAAGCCGCCGTTCTCATAAGTGAGACGTACGCTGTTGGCGCCGATGTCCTTGATATCCACGCCGCTCGGCATCTCGCCCCGTGTGTCATACGCGATGAGGGTGTGGACGCCGCAGCGCGGGCCGCTGTGAACGATGCTGCTCAGGCGTCGAGCGGCGTCTTCGTTGAAGTTCCTGGGAAAATCGGCGATCACCAGGAACCGGTACGGCTCGGCCAACTCGCCGGCCTGCTCGTTGTACTCCTCGATCGTCTCAAATTCGTTGCGGAGGTACTTCTGGATGATGTTCTCCATGTGCTGTGTGAGGTCCTCCAATTGCTCCTGGATTTGGATGACCTCGGTCCAGATGCAGCCTCCGACGAGCGCCTCCAGATAATCGCCGGCGTGCATGAATCCCGCGAAACTCTCGCCCAGTCCCACGGGATCGAGAATCGTGAAGCGGACCTGGCCCGGCGGCAACGACGTGAAGAGCCGCACGATCACCGCACGCAGCAGGTCGACGGCCTGCTGTCGCCCTTCACGCGGGTATTCCAGCAGCATGGAGCAGCGATCGGGCAGTTCGAGCATGGTCGGTACCGTCGTGGGCTTCGTCGTGTCAGGCGTCGATCCGGCACGAGCCGCCACGGAGCCGGCCAGACGCCGCAGATCCAGCTCGATGGTCCCGAATCGCGTGCCGGGGCAGGGCTCCGGAGAGGGTTGCCATGATTCATCCTGCAGGTGCCCCCAGTCACCGGCGGCTCTCTTGTCAAAGTTGTTTGCGTGCCGGAGCAGCGTTTCAATAGAAGCCAGGCCCTGATCCCAGCGGTCCTCGAGGGACTTGCGGGCGGTGCGATACTTGCTCTCGCACGCGGCCATTTCGTCGTCGTATCGCTGCTGGATCTCGGCCAGCTCTTGCCGGGACCGGCCTTCGATCTCGGAGAGCTTCTTCTGATACTCCTGCTCGGCTTCGCCGACGGCTTGGTCTCGACGATTCCTCAGGTTCTTCAAGGCTTCCCGTCGTTGGTCCTCAATTTGATGCAAAGACGTGTTGCGTTGCTTCGCGATGCGCGCCTTGGCCGTCTCCAACGCAGTGTGCGCTTCGTTGAGCTCAGCATGCTTCTGTTCGACGGAGGCCTGCCACTGCTGCTCGATGTGCTCCAGTGCGAGCGCGAGTTGTTGCTCGAGGGCCTCGCACGCACCCGCCAGAGCTTCCTGGAATTCGCCGTACACGCGCCGCACCCGGCGCTTCGCGCGCCGCCACAGAATGCGGCCGCCGAAACCGATCAGCAGGGCCATAAGGATCAGAACGGCCGGGCCGGTCAGCACGACCGACGGCAGGCCGGGGACCTTGAGAAGGTACAGGGTCGTCAGCAGCACCGCAGCCGCACCCAAGAGCCCGCCGGCGAGGAGCACCGGACGGGCCCCCACGAAGAGTTGGGCCACGAACAGTCGGCCCAGCGTGTTCAAATGCCGCTCGGCCATCGCCTGCTGTGCCCGACAGACCTCGCCCGGATTGACGCCGCTGTCCAGGTTCGGTCCAGGTTGCTCCTTGGACGTAAGAGCACGTTGACGATAAAGCTGCACCAGTCCGTCCGCTTGCGCGCTCAGATGATTGAGGCGACGGCGAATCTCCTCGGCATTCGCCTTCGCTTCGACGTTCTTCTGCTGCCTTTTCGCGGCGGCCCCCTCGCCCACGAACTCCACGACCATTTCCTGTTCCTGCCGCTCCTTCTCCGCCTTGCTCTCCAGCTCTGTCGCAGTCTGGGCGGCCCGCTTGTGCTTCTGCCGGGCGTCGATCTTGATCTCGCTCATCTGGCTTTCGAAAGTGGCTTGGGCTTCCTTGAGGCGGGCTTCGTACTGCTCCCGAATCTCCTGGGTCTGCGAGTGTACCTGCCGCTCCACGCGGTCCTTGTCCGCATCAAATCGCTCTTGCGCCTGGATCTTGGCCGTTTGGCAGTCCGATTCAATCTGGGATTCCAGGGGCTCGACCACTGCGGCGGAGAGTCTCAGCACTTCATTCAGGGCTTGACGGAGAAGGCCCGTGTAGCCGGTCCTATCCCCGGGCCCTGAATCACGAAGATATGCTTCCAGATCGCTGCTCATACGCTGAATTCTCCGCGGCTTCCGCAATCGTGTCGGGCCTTCTCAAGCGTGGCTCCCATGCGCTCCATCGCCATCGTGGCCGCGCGGATGCCAGCCTCCAACGGCGCGATGTACTTCTTCTCGAACTGCAGGCAGTTCTCATCGCGCCAGATCTCCCTGACCTCATACCACTCCAACATCAGTTTCTTGGCTGCTTGCACCAGCTTTGCATGGCCCTCGAAGGCGCTCATGGGTTTACTCTCCAGTTCTACGATCAAGAAAGCGAAGTCCTACTATTGAAATTCCAGACGAACCACAATGGCCGATCGCCCGGATTCCAGACCGTGAGCCAAACGCCATAAGAGTATTCTGGTCATTCGGTGTCTGGAGTTTCATTCTTCTCATTGGATGATCCATTCGAGTCCGGCCCTGGTTCCACACTTGGCGTTTCGGATTCAGGCTGCTCTTCCCGGGGCGGCGGAGTTGTGGTTTCGAGTTCTTCTCCCACGGCCGTTGGCATCTCCGGCGGGGCGAGCGCGACGTACGCCTCCAGGGAATCCAGCATCTTGTCCAAGCGGGCACATGCGTTGGGGATGTCGGTCTCAACGGCGCTGATGAGCCTCTGGGTACCTCCCCGAAAATCCAACGACTCCTTTTCCAACTGGCGATTCCACAGCTTGACCTGTTGAAGCTTGTGCTCCGCTTCCCGAAGCCGCCTGTGTGCTGCCGCCACGGCTTTCCTCTCGTCCACGCACGAGCTGCGGGTACCCGCCAGGGCCCGGTCCAGGATCTCTTTCTGCTTCAGAGCAAGCTTGGCCCGTACGAACCGTTCCGTGCACGCGCGGACCTGGTTCTTCCAGTAGCGATACTGGTCCCCTCGCAGCCACAGGAGCGTTCCTTCAAAATCCGCGCCGGCCTCGTCCAGTGCGCCGGACGCGACCGAGGCGAAGGTCATAAGCGAGGCCCGGAACCGCCTGAGCATCGCGAAGGAACTCACTTTGGCTTGCTGGCTCATCCGGTCTCCTATCGCTGCTGGAGATAGTCCTCAATATACCGTGCCTTCTTGGCCAGGAACGTCACGTGTTGCCCGGAGGCCTCGAGGAAGCGGCTCAGGGTCTTCACCGTCTGCTCGAACTCCTGGGCGAACCGTTTCTGCTCCTGATCCGTCCAGGTTCTCTCCAGTTCCCTCATGCGGATCTGGAGGCCGGTCATCAGGGTTTCGAGCTCCGAGTTGAACCGGGTCAGGTCCCGGGCGAACCTTCGCAGCTCGGCGGGATCCACACTGGCCTTGGCCATGCTTACCTCCATGTCGCGGGGCCGCCCACCTCACCGGGTCAGCGGCCGCTGAAGCGGCCATTCACTGGTCTCAGATTTCGCACTCATCACACACCCTTCAGTATACCGGATTCGCCCGCCGGTTTCTATGGCTGGCTTTGTGCTCGCGGATCGCGGGCCGTCTGGCGTGGTTCGCCGATGACCGACCTGCCCGTTCGGAGGCCGGAATTGAGGCGCAACGTCCGGCGAGCAGACCCTGAAACCGCCATGGTCGTCACAGTTCCGCCGCCGGCTGATGCCAGTTAGCACTGGAAACAACGGGGCGGAAATGCTATAATAACAGTGGTCGGATGGGCAGGGCGGCCCGATCATCGTGGCCGTAGCTCCGGCAATACGGGGCGCTCACAGGACGAGTGCGTCGTCCGGTTGCTCGTGATTTGACGTACATCCGGACGCCGTCACGAACACTTGTGCGTGAACCGAGGCCGCAGAATGTAGGAATCGACCTTATTAACGGGCGTCGAGAGAGCCCGGTGCAGCGGATGCAGGGGGGGGCCTGCGAATATGAATCCACACGAGATCCCGGAAGGAGTAGGGTAATCATGGGCAAGGCGGGCCTTCTTGCCGGCGTTCTGATTCTGCTGGGCGCGGCGCTGGCGACCGGCGGCGATGAGGTGATTCTCAAGTCGCGGACGTTCGTGCCGGCGGCCGGGCCCAGCGAGACTCTGCGCACCCGGTTGACCGCGGTCGAAGGTCGCGTGCACGTTCTCATCCAATTGGACGGGGTGCCGACGGCCGATTGGCGGGCCGCCCTGGTCGAGGAGGGCGTCAAGCTGCTGTCGTACATCCCGAACCGTGCGTGGTTTGCGAGCATTCCGGCCGACAGGGCCGCCGAGGTCGCGCAGCTCGCGGGCATACGGGCCGTCTGTGAGGTCCTGCCCCAGGACAAGCTCGCTCGCTCCATCCGGGAGACGGGGATCAACGCCTACTCGACCACCGCCGCCGGCGAGGCGAAGCTCACGGCACGGCTCTTCGAGGATGTCGCGCTCGACGTCGGCGTGGCGGCGATTGAGGGCCTCGGCGGGCGGATCGTCACCCGGGATTCGGCCGAGAACAGCCTCATCTTTCACCTGCCCATTGGGGCTGTCTACGCGCTGGCGACGTACGACGGCATCAAATGGATCGACCAGCACTATGCGTCGGTCGACTTGAACGACGGCGTCCGGTTCGCCATCAATGCCGACGCCGTCCAGGCTCCCTCCTACGGCTTGGCCGGCACCGGTGTCATGATCGGCCAATGGGAATCGAAGCACCCGGACGACACACATATCGATCTGGTCGAACGGATCACGAATCGGGATGACGGCTGGGCGGTCGGCGATCATGCGACCCAGGTCGCCGGCACGATGATCGGCGACGGCAGCCTGCTGGCCGACCGCCGGTATCGCGGCCTGGCCACCGCCGCCACGATCGTGTCCTTCCACTCCTGGGACAACGTCAGCGACCTGCGTAGGCAGTACAAGGAGGCAATCGAGCTTTACAATATCGACATTGCCAACAATTCCTGGGGCAAGGTCGAGTGGCACGTTTACAAGGATTACACAGCCGTCATGGACGGCATCGTCCGCGGGTCGCTCGGCAAGCCGGTTTCGATTGTCTGGGCGGTCGGCAATGAGGGAGGATGGGCCACCGTGCTCTGCACGGCCGTGGGCAAGAACGTCGTGACCGTCGGCGCAACGAACTCCGATGACAATTCCCTGTGGGCGTGGAGCAACAAAGGCCCGACCGAGGACGGACGGCTCAAGCCGGACGTCGTCGCGCCCGGCTGCGAGATCCGCAATGGTGGCTCGATCTGGTCGGCGCTGCCCGGCAACCGCTATGGCGGCGCTTGCGGCACCTCGCTGGCGGCGCCGTCGGTGAGCGGCACGATCGCACTGATCATCGAGGACTGGCGTGCCACGCATGACGGCGACCCGCTGCCCTCGACGATCAAAGGCATCCTGATCCATACGGCGACGGATCTGGGCGAGCCCGGACCGGACTACCGTTTTGGCTACGGCCTGATCGACGCCAGGCGTTGCATCGACCTGGTCCGGTACGATACGATCGAGGACGTCATCGTGGAGGACGCGATCGGTCGGCAGGGCGAGACGGATTTGCATACGGTCGAGGTCGCGCAGGGTGAAGCGGAATTGAAAATCTCGCTTGTCTGGGACGACTACCCGGCCGACCCGCTCGCGGCCCACGCTCTCGTGAACGACCTGGACCTCGTGGTGACCGGGCCCGACGGGCGCACGTATTATCCGTGGAACCTGGACCCGTACGTGCCCGAGGCGGCGGCCAAGCGGGTGCAGGCCGATCACACGAACAACGTGGAGCAGGTCGCCGTCGAGCACCCGGCCCAAGGGACGTGGCTGATCACGGTCTGGGGCACCAGTGTGCCGCAGTACCATCAGATCTACTCGCTTCTGACCACGCGGGGCGGATACACCTCCGTGCTTCCGGGCACATCGGTACTGTCCGTCACGGGATACTCGGGCAATACGGTTGCCGAGTTCGACGATTCGGGCAACCTCATCCTACAGGGCGGCCTGACCACGCACGCCGAGCCCACGCCGCCCGCCGGCGCGTTTGTCTTCCACAGCATCGACCAGACCGTCGCGGGTTACATCGATCTGGCCGGCAACATGTGCATCAGGGGCGAGTTGAACGAGCTGTCCAACTGCTCCATGACGGGTGGCGGCTTCAGCGTCCGCGACTGGTTCGGCAACACCGTCGCCTACGTCGACGCCGCCGGAAATCTCTGCCTGGCCGGCCGACTCTACCAGAATCCCTAATCCTCATGACGCCGGCACATGCGCACCCAACGCAATCCCGATAAATAAGATCCTTCACGGGCAATAGAACGCCTATGACGGAACTCGCTCTGCCGCCCGATGGCACGCCGCCTCTGCACTCGCATCCATAGTAATGGACTGGTTGCCTCGTCAAGCGGTACATCCGCCTTGCGATCAGCAGCCGGGAATAGAGCACCGGTCCCCGCGGTTGCCGACGTGCACCAATGAGCATTCTGGCGAACCACCTATCGATCGGCCGCCCAAAAAAATTTCACCTATTTCGGAAAATGTGTTGACACCAAGAGGGAGCGGCATACAATTCGATACCAGAGTAGGCAGTTGTGGAGACGAGCCACAGTTTGCGAGCACAGTAGTCCGAAACCAGGGAAGGCCGACGGTCCTGTGCCGGTGTCGCATTTCCGGGAAGCGCCTATAGATCGGTGCGACCAACGGGGGTGCGGGACATGCAGGTCTGGGCCGGCCGGGACGTTCTGGCGATGAGGTGTCGGAGACAGACGACAACCAGCGGGAGAAATGTACAGACATGAGTCCGTGATCGCTTGATGAGCACTCACATACGGCCAGAGAATATCCGCAGTCCTGTCTACCTGTGTGGGCAGACAACTCCGGGAGCGCCAAGACTCTGGCCGTGTTTTTCGCTGAATCGCGGGTGCGCCCGCATTTACGGCCAGGGCGCTATCGGGGCAAACGAGTGACATGTGAATAAGATGCCCTACTCGTTGATAGTTCGCTGCTGGAAACAGCAAGCTGCCCTGGCCACCTTTTTCTGAGACGGCGGCTGCCCGGGTGAGACTCGCGCAACGGCATAAGGGAGATAGCGTGCGCGCTGGGAGCAACTGTTTCGCTGCGCGGTGGCCCCCAGGCGGTGCGGCTCACTCCGGTTGCCATCCATTGCAGTGAGAGAAAAGCCGGGGTGTGGAGGGTTTCCATTCCAGCCCCAGTCTGCGAGGAACCGTTACACGGATGAGGAAAACTTCCTGCGCGATCGGATTCTGTCATCCCGAGCCGAAGGCGAAGAGCCTGTCCTGAGCTTCGAAGGAATCTGGCCCACGAATGAGGGGTTTCTTCCCTGCGCAGCCCAGATCCTTCACTGCGCTTCGCTCCGTTCAGGATGACATGCCGCGCACGAATGAATCGTAATCCGTATTATTCATTGCTGCCGCTGCATCATCACGCACTCAGATGACTTTGGCCGGTGCGGTTGCGGACAGGCTCCCGATGGGAGCACAGGCGGCCATCACCGTTGCGATTCCTTTGAACCTCCCCGTTGGCCGCTCCGTTCGTAATGACCGTTCCCCAGGCGCAATAGGGGCGTCAGTGGCTCTGGAGGCCCGGTCCGGAGGATAGGAAACTCCCCCTCGCGGCCGGCACTGACAACGGCATGATCTGTATCCATGACGGAGGCCTGCCACTGGCCAGTCATCTTGTCCGATAACCGAGCAAGTCTTGCCGGAGGAGGATATTTCACTTGAAAAACTGAGAAGAATGGGTATAATACAGCTTTAGTGCAAACTTTGTCGGAGGACAGAAGGCGATATGGGCAAGTGCATCGCAACACTGGCGGTTCTTCTTCTCGTTGCCCCCGGTTGGGGCAGGACATTGACGGTTGACGATGGCGGCTCGGCCGATTTTCGGACGATCGGAGACGCGATCGCGAGTTCGTCGCACGGGGATACGATTGTCGTCCAGCCGGGGACGTATCGCGAGCAGGTCAACTTCAATGGCCGGCGGATTACCGTGCGCAGCGAAAACCCCGACGACCCGACGGTCGTGAAGGGCACCATCATCGCCAATCCGGACGTCACGTTGGCCGCGAGCGTTGTCTTTAATGCCGGCGAGCGCGAGGAATCCGTGTTGACCGGCTTCACAATCACCGCATACGGTATCCTGTGTTCGGCGTCCTCGCCTACGATTACGAAGAACGTGATCAGCAACGGTGTCGCCATAGGAATCCGGGGCCAGAACGGCGCCGCTCCGACCATCATCGCAAATGAGGTCCTCTTCAATACACAGGAGGGCATTTACTCCTGCGAGGGGTTGATTCAGGGCAATGCGATATCCGGTAACAAAGCCGGGATTGCCTCCTGCGGCGGCCCGGTTCTCGACAACATCATCTCCGAGAACGTGGGCCTCGGCGGAATCGCCTCCTGCAGCGGGGAAATCGCGGGCAATCGGATCGTGGGCAATTACGCCGCTCTGGACGGCGGAGGGCTGTACAATTGCGATGGCTCCGTCCACCACAACATCATCGCGGGCAATCGGGCCGACCGCTCCGGCGGCGGGCTGTCCGACTGCGACGGAGCGGTTTACAACAACACGATCTTCGGCAACCGCGCCGCGTCTATGGGGGGAGGCATCTACAATTGCCCCAGAGCCGTCTACAACAACATCATCAGTTACAACGAGGCGATGCAGGGCGCCGGCCTTTACGGCTTGTCGAACAATACGTACAACATCTTCTGGCTGAATCGCAGTCAAGCATACGGCGGCGGCGCGATTCCCGGCACCGGGGACGATACTGCCGACCCCCTGTTCGTGGCCCCGGGCTATTGGGATGGCAAAGGCACGTCGACGACCAACGACGACGTGTGGGTCGACGACCCTGACTATCACGATTATCATCTGAAATCCAAGGCCGGCCGCTGGGAGCCGCGATTCCGGCAGTGGGTGACGGACACCGTGACGAGCCGGTGTATCGACGCCGGAAGGCCAAGCTCGGACTGGGCGGCCGAGCTCTGGCCGCACGGCAAGCGGATCAACGTCGGAGCGTACGGGGGAACGCCCGAGGCGAGCATGTCTGCGTCCGGTCTCGGCTCACCGGCGGACCTGAACCATGATGAGCAGGTTTGGTGGTTTGACCTGGAGCTGTTCGCAGAGAGCTGGGCGGTCCAAGAGGACCTGCTCGCGGCGGACCTGAACCGCGACGGCCTGGTCGATGGCATGGATTTTGCCCTTCTCGGGATGCAATGGCGCACCGCGTCGATAATCGGGCCGCCCATTCCGTCTCCCATGACCTGGGCTGTTGAGCCCTACCCGATCCCGCCGGACAAGATTGCCATGGTGGCCACGACGGCCACTTCTACCGACGGGACCGGCGTGGAGTACTATTTCAAGGATGACAATTTCCCCAATATCAACAGCGGGTGGGTGACGGACCCGTGTTGGGTGGACGGAACCGACCATGAGCCCGAAACACTGTACTGGTACCGAGTTAAGGCGCGAAATCGAGGCAACGGGTTGGAGACAGAGTGGTCCGAGCCCAAAGCCGCCGAACTGCCGCCTGATATATGGCCGCCGGAGCCGAATGCCATGACTTGGGAGGTTCCGCCCTACTCTGATTGGCTTGGCGTCATTCGAATGACCGCCACCACGGCCACCGACGAGAGCGGCGTCGTCAGATACGCGTTTAGGTGCACCTCGAATCCCACGTACAACAGTGGCTGGCAACCAGAGACTGACTATGACGTGGCGGTAGAGGTGCCCGGATACTACAAGTTCACGGTCGAAGCCCAAGATAAGTATGGGAATACGACGGAGCCGTCTGAGGAGGCGATCGTCGACCTCGAGCCACCGCAGCCCAATCCCATGACCTGGCAGACTCCCCCCCATCCCGTTTCGGCCGGCGTCGTTCAGATGATCGCCACGACGGCCACCGACAAGAGCGGCGTCGAGTACCAGT
This sequence comes from uncultured Phycisphaerae bacterium, assembly GCA_965603505.1. GTDB lineage: Bacteria > Planctomycetota > Phycisphaerae > Sedimentisphaerales > Anaerobacaceae > PLanc-01. The sequence goes on from CBFDDG010000049.1 coordinate 12,263, forward strand.
TCGAGTGCACCTCGCACCCAGCCTACAGCAGTAGCTGGCAAGACAGCCCGACTTACGAGGTAAGCTCTCTGGCGAAGGGCAACTACACTTTCAAGGTCCGGGCCCGAGATAAATCGCCCTATCAGAGTACGACGGAGTGGTCCCAGGAGGCGACTGCTGATCTGATGCCGCCCACACGCGATCCGATGCAGTGGGAGGATCCGCCCTATGAGTACTGTCCCGGCAGCAATATGAACTGCTACGCGAAGATGAAAGCCGTCGAAGCGAGCGACGATTCCCCGCCCGTCGAATACTACTTCGAGTGCACGCTTAGCTCAGACACACGAAAGGTGTACCCGAAAGGATTCAGCAGCGGTTGGCAGACGTCCCGAGAGTGGACGGTTCTGGTAGGACGCTGGAACCAAGCCCTCCCATTCAGGGTCATGGCGCGTGACAAATGGGGAAACACGACCGGCTGGTCCATGGAATGGCCCGCGCTGCCCCCGGAGTAGGCCCCTCACAATGGGAAGGTGTGCCTGGTCCGGCGTGCTGCTACTGCCAGCTACCAACCATCTTCACATATCAAGGCAACCCTATCGCCGTAGAGGGGCGAGGCCTGCGGATTCGGAAGTAATTTGATTTCGGGCCTATACCCCGCGTGTTAGGATATGCGCGACCTGTTCGCTTTCTATTGGCCTATCGGTGTTTGTTGTGAGTAAAGCACACTGGGAGTTGTTCTCGCATCCGGCGGATATCGGGCTTCGCGGCTTCGGGCCGACGAGGGAAGAAGCGTTTGCGCAGGCCGCCGTAGCATTGACCGCCGTCATGACCGACCCGCAGAAGGTCCAGCCGAAAGAGGCGGTTGAGATCATCTGCAGGGAGCAGGACGATGAACTGCTTTTCGTGAGCTGGCTCAGTTCGCTGCTCTACGAGATGGGGACGCGCGGCATGTTGTTCAGCCGGTTCGAAGTCGAGCCGATCGACGGAGGTGTGCGGGCGAAAGCTTGGGGAGAGCCGGTTGATGTGGAGAAGCACGAGCCGGCGGTGGAGGTCAAGGCCGCTACCTATGCGGGCCTGAAGGTGGAGCAAGATAGAGACGGCATCTGGCTGGCCCAGTGCATCGTCGATGTATGACGTGAATTCATAGGTCTCATAGGTCCTATGGGACTGATCGGGACAGGAGCGCAAGACATGTTCGCCGAGAAGTTGCAGAAGCGCGCGGAGGCACAGTGGGTGATCGAGCCATTCGGCAAGATGCGGGTGCCTGTGACGATCTTTGCCGATGAAGGGTTGATTCGCCAAATGGATGAGCAGGTCTATCAGCAGGCGGCGAACGTAGCGGCCCTGCCCGGCATCGTGAAGGCCTCGTACGCCATGCCGGACGCCCATTGGGGCTACGGCTTTCCCATCGGCGGGGTCGCTGCCTTCGATCCGGACGAGGGCGGCGTTATCTCGGCTGGCGGCGTCGGCTTCGATATCGCCTGCGGCGTCCGAGCGCTTTGTACCGGGCTGACCGCCGATGATGTTGAGCGCAACAAAGAGAGGCTCGCCGATATGCTGGCCCGGCGCATCCCCGCCGGTGTCGGCAGCAAGGGCAAGCTTAAGCTTTCGCCGGCGGACATGGACGAGATGCTCCGAGGCGGGGCCTTGTGGGCCGTCGAGCAGGGCTACGGCAACAGGGCCGACCTGGCCCGCATCGAGGAGAACGGCCGGATGGCGGGGGCCGAGCCGCGATACGTCTCGGACCACGCCAAGAACCGCCAGGAGAGACAAGTCGGCACGCTCGGCTCGGGCAATCACTACCTGGAAGTGCAAAAGGTCTCCGCCATCTACGATGAAGGTATCGCCCAAGCGTTCGGGCTCGGCCTCAACGAGATCACGGTGATGATCCATTGCGGCTCACGCGGCCTGGGCCATCAGGTCGCCACGGACTATGGCCCCCGCATGATCAAGGCCGCCCGGGAGCGGGGCTTCGAGCTGCCCGAAAAGGAGCTGGCCTGTGCCCCGATTCAATCGGACGTGGGCCGGCAGTACTACGGCGCGATGTGCGCGGGCATCAACTGCGCCCTGGCCAACCGCCAGGTGCTGACGCATCTGACGCGCGAGGCCTTCGCGCAGCTTTTCGGCCGTGCGAATCTCACGCTGCTGTACGACGTCTCGCACAACACCTGCAAGGTGGAGGAGCACGAGATCGACGGCGTGCGAAAGAAGCTGTACGTCCATCGCAAGGGCGCGACGCGCGCCTTCGGGCCGGGGCATCCCTCGCTGCCGCAGGAACTGCGAGCCACGGGCCAGCCCGTTCTCATCGGCGGTACGATGGGCACCGCATCGTACATCCTCGCCGGCACGGCTCAGGGCATGGGCCTTTCCTTCGGCTCATGCTGTCACGGTGCCGGGCGGGCCATGAGCCGCAGCCAAGCCACAAAACGCTGGAAGGGCAAAGACGTCGTGATGCACCTGGCCCAAAAGGGCATCATCATCAAGGGCGTCTCGCCACGCGGCATCGCCGAGGAGGCCCCGGGCGCCTACAAGGACGTCACCGTCGTCGTCGACGCCACCGAAAAAGCCGGCCTGGCCAAGAAAATCGCCCGCCTCGAACCGCTGCTCTGCGTGAAAGGCTGATCCAGCCGCGTCCTGCGCAGGTTGATGCCGTGTCCGCGCTCATGTGGACATGCCGCAACGGAGGCGGAGACATGCTCACGCAAGCGTAGCCATGGCGCCCGTTAAGGATCTCCTGTCATTTCACGGTCCTTGGCGCGTCTAGGAATCAGTGGCTCGGTATCGCCTGCGAATTCTCAGGGAACCAAGCGGGATGAGACCGAGAAGGACCAGTGCCAGGCTCGCCGGCGCGGGGATTCGCGTAACGGTGACATAGTCGACGTCATAGTAAGAGACGATGTCGCCATAGGGGTCAGCGGTCGGCTGCATGTCGCTGTCCCAAGCCAGCGGCCAGCCGTCCGTGGAGGCCCAAAAGTTAAAACGCAGGGTCAGCGCTTCGTCCGGCACCACGGACGACATCCTGTGTATGAGGACATCCGGGTAGAGATCTTGGCCCTGGATCGCGTCCGGGTCCCAGTACCACTCGACACAATCACTTAACCAGCGGACCTTAAAGACATTGAATTCAGCCAAATCAAGGTCTGGGACGATGGGGTTGGCATCGGCATGATATACACCATCGTTCCAGGTGCTTCCTGGCGCGCCGAAGTCATTCCAGGAGGCGACAACAACGCTATGGCCGCTGTTCTCAGGCGGATTGTTGATTTGATTCGAGAGGAACTCGATGTCGATCTCATCCGACCACATGGGCAAGCCTGTGGACATCGGCTTGTCCATGTACCCAAAGAAGGACGCGACCAGACCGCTGGCGACAGGGGATCGGACCCTTACCCTCGCTTCGAGCTGCAGACCCGGCCCGAGGGCAAACGCGTTGTTGGAGTAGATTTCCTGGCCAAGGCAGGAAATCCCCGGATCACCTGGGTTGTAGGTGTGATGCGTGAATGTCGCGACACCTCCGGAGACAGTGGGAGGGCCGTTGAACCAGGTCTGGCCGATGGGCCAATTCCGTTCCTGGTAACTCCATTTTGCCGCATCGAGCGTGTCCCCGTCGAAATCGTCTGAGAACACGATCGACGCCGCCAACACAGGCGAGGCCAGGATCAGCACAGGCGCTACGACAGCACATAAGGTGGTAGTGGATCTTGAGTTTCTCATCGTTCACACTCCTTTCCCAGCAGAATCGAACCTCCTGTCCGTACCCGATAAGGTAGGCCGTCAGAACTGTCGATCAGCCGCTCGCTCACAAGGGTGTGTCATCAGTGCAGGCATTGCGAACGCGTTGAATGGCTCAATGCCTACCGCACAAACGGGAAAAGTGCAAGAAAAATCTGGTTCTCGCGAAAAAAG
>CBFDDG010000050.1:0-16014 GCA_965603505.1 uncultured Phycisphaerae bacterium
TCCAACATCCAATCGTCGCGGCCTGAATCGAGACAGTCCCATGTATTGATATCATTTTCGCACGCTGCTGTAAATGCGCTTCACCGCAGGTTGCCGGTACGTGCGCGTGGCCGTATAATCCTGTTGATCCATTCGACAATCGTGTATTCATCACAGGACGGCCGTGAGTGACCTGATCGCAGAGCTTGCATGCAAGGAACCGTTGCGGGTGGCGGGGCTGATGTCGGGGACGTCGGCTGACGGGGTCGACGCGGCCATCATGGACATTCGCAGGCGGGACGTTCGGTTGCTGGCGTTTGACACGTTTGCGTACTCTTCGACCATGAGGCAGAGCATCCTCGCGCTGTGCCGGCCTGAGACGGCGCGGCTGGATGAACTCTGCCACTACAATCACGTGTTGGGCGAGGTCTTCGCCGAAGCCGTGATCGAGCTCTGTGATGGCAGCGGCATCCCGCTGGGGTCCATCGACGTGATCGGCTCGCACGGCCAGACGATCTACCACGATCCCAAGGGCCATCGATTCGGCCGGCGGACGATTCGCTCCACGCTGCAAATCGGCGAACCCTCCCGGATCGCCCATCGCACCGGCATCACAACGGTTGCCGACTTCCGGCCGCGCGACATGGCCGCCGGCGGGGAGGGCGCCCCGCTCGTGCCGTATGCCGATGAGGTGCTGTTTCGAGACGAGCGCCTGTGCCGGGCCGTGCAGAACATCGGCGGTATCGCCAACGTGACGTTCCTGCCGCCCTCGGGTCGCGGCACACAAAAAGGTGTTGTGGCGTTCGATACGGGGCCGGGCAATATGGTCATCGACGGCGTGGTGCGGCTCATCACCGAAGGCAAACGCCACTACGACCGCGCCGGCGCGATGGCGGCGAAGGGCACGGTGCACGAAAGGCTTCTCAAAGAGATGCTGCGGCATCGGTTCTTTCGTCGCCGCCCGCCGAAATCCACCGGCCGCGAGGCATTTGGGCAGCAGTACTGCGAGTGGTTCCACAGCAAGGCTCACGAGGGAGGACTGGCCTCGAACGATATGGTCGCCACGGCTACGGCGTTTACCGCCTCGACCATCGCGCTGGCCTATCGCACGTTCCTGCCGCAGGTGCCGGATGAGATGGTCCTGTGCGGCGGCGGCGCGCATAACGCGACGCTCGTGCGAATGTTGCAGCGGCAGCTCGAAGGCGTTAGAATCCGCTCCACGGACGAATTCGGAATCAGTGTGGATGCCAAGGAGGCCGTCTCGTTCGCGATTCTGGCGTACGCCACGATCAAAGGAGTCGCCAACAATGTCCCGTGCGCTACGGGGGCGGACGAACCGGTTATTCTGGGGAAGATCGTGCCAGGGAAATGACCATTCACAGACGCCTGCCAACGACCGAGAAGCGCAATCCGAGAAGTGAGAATATCGATGAGCGCTCGACCCTGGAGATTGTCACGCTCATTAACGAGGAGGATATGCTCGTTCCCAAGGCGGTCGCCAGGCAGCGGAGGAACATTGCCGCGGCCGTTGATCTGATCGTGGAGCGTTTGCGCGGCGGTGGCCGGCTTTACTACGTCGGCGCCGGCACGAGCGGCCGGCTCGGCGTTCTCGACGCCTCCGAATGTCCGCCGACGTTCGGTGTCAAGCCGACCCTCGTCCAGGGGATCATCGCCGGAGGGCGGCGGGCCCTGGTCCGCGCCGTTGAAGGCGCCGAAGACCACGCCGACGACGGCGCCAAGGCCATCGACAAGAGCCGGCTTAGGCCGAAAGACGTGCTCGTGGGTCTGGCGGCGTGCGGCATGACCCCCTACGTGCGCGGCGCGCTCCAACGCGCTCGTCAGATCGGCGCGGGAACCATCTTTGTGACCTGCGCGCCGGAGGCGGTCAGATCGGGCGCGGCCGAGATCATCATTAACTCTGTGGTGGGTCCCGAGGTCGTTACGGGCTCGACGCGCATGAAGGCCGGCACCGCCACGAAGCTCGTTCTCAACACGCTGACGACCACCGCCATGATCAAGCTCGGCAAGGTCTACGGCAATCTGATGGTTGACCTGAAGGCTACGAACGCCAAGCTGCGCGATCGGTCCGTTCGCATTGTCATGGCCGTCACGCACCTTCCGCGCCCACGGGCCCGCGCCTTGCTCCAACGCGCCGGAGGCAGGGTCAAAGTCGCCATTGTCATGCATTACCGCCAAGTGGACGCAAGCCGGGCCGTGGAGATCTTGGCGGAGAACGGGCAGTTGCTACGCCCGGCGATTGCGGAGGCGACAGGACCGGCATGATGTCAGCGCACAAACGCCCGTTCTTGTTGCTTACAGTGACGCTGTCCTGCGTACTGATGCACGTGTGCGCCGCTCGCGTGGTCGCGGCGCAGGACCTTGTTTCCTTCGAGGAATTCGTCGCGCCGTTTGCCGCCGATTTGCAAACGAAGGCCCGCGCGGTTTGGGATGCGACCGAACCGGTCATTCCTCGTGAGCCGTCCGGTGCCGGCCCCAAAGAGATTTCCGATGACGACCTGTTCGCCGCGGTCACCATCGAGAACAAGGAAGCGTCTCTCGCCCGGTTGCAGGAGCTGCGCGCGCAACTGTCGGCCGCCCGCGCCCACCATGAAGAAGTCCTGCGCGCCTACATCCGGTGGAAGACATTCGCCGAGCGCGTCGAGAACCTTGCCGGCATGGGAGCCGTTCACTTGCGTTCGTTGCGAGTGGCGAATGAACATCAGGCCCTTCTCCAGGAGGCAGAGAAGCGCACGCTGTCTGTGGAGAAGCAGATTGCATCCCGCCGGGTCGACACGGCGCTCGATCAAATCTCCCTGAATTTTACCGGCTTGGATTGGCTTGTGATCGTCGGCTATCTGGTCTTGACGACCGTTCTGGGCGGGCTTCTGGCGGGCAAACAGGCCTCCATGAAGGATTTCTTCCTGGGCGGTCGAAAGCTGCCCTGGCCCGCCGTCTGCGGCTCGATCATCGCTACCGAGCTCTCCGCCGCCACCTTCCTCATCGCGCCGGCCTTGGTCTTCTCCCGCGGTGGGGACATGACGTACATCCAGCTCGCGCTCGGCACCATCCTGGCCCGCCTGGTCATCGGGTATTTCTTCATCCCCGTCTACTACCAGCGCGAGATCTATTCTCCCTACGAGTACATGGGCAACCAGTTGGGTCCGCGCGTCAGGAATGTCACCACTGGCCTGTTCATGATCGGCGGCATCCTCGCCCAGGGCGCCCGCGTCTATATCGCCGCCAAGGCCCTCCAGGTCATCACGGGCACCGATACGACCACGTCGATCGTCATCATCGGCGCCGTCTCAATCGGCTGGACCATCATGGGCGGCATCACAACGGTCATATGGACCGATGCCATCCAGTTCGTGCTGTTCACGGCCGGAGCGGTGGCCGCCCTGGCGTTCGCTGCGGCCACGATCGATGGCGGCCTGGCCACCCTCGTCTCCGAGGCCTACCACGCGGGAAAACTCAAAACCATCAACCTCAACTTCAACCCCAGGGAAGCATACACCCTCTGGTGCGGATTGATCGGCTTCAGCTTTCTGACCCTGGCCTCGCACGGGACCGACCAGCTCATGGTGCAGCGCATGTTCACCTGCAAGAGCCAGGATCATGCGCGCAAAGCCGTCATCTGGTCGGGGTTGTCACAGGTGTTGACGTATCTGCTGCTCTTCGTCGGCGCCGCGGTCTTCGTCTACTACCAGCACATCCCGCTGACCGGGCCCGAGCAGGTCGTCGTCGACGATGACTCCATGAAGGTCTTCGCCGTCTACATCGTCGACGTCATGCCGCCGGTGCTCTCGGGGCTCTTGATGGCCGCGATCTTCGCGACGGCCATCTCCACGCTCGATTCGCTGCTGGCGGCCCTGTCCCAATCCACGATCTCGGTCTTGTACAAACCGCTGCTCAAACCGGAAGCCTCCGAACGCCACTACGTTCGCGCTTCGCGCGTCATCGTCGTGATCTGGGGTATCCTGCTGACCGCCTTCGCCATCTACTGCGACGTTCTGGCCCGCTCGTACGCCGACCTGATCCAGTTCGCCCTGGCCATGGCGGCCTACACCTACGGCGCCCTGCTGGGCACGTTCCTGCTGGCCTTCCTGCCGACCCACCGCGACGACCTGGGCCTGATGTGGGGCGTGCCCCTGTCCATGCTGACCGTCTTCGCCCTCAACTGGCACCAGACGGTCCCCCAATGGATCGTGCTGACCGCCGGGGTGGTCCTGCTGATTCAGGCCTTTCGTCACCTCCGCCAACAACCCGCGAAGATCCTCTACATCGGCTTGGCCGTGATGCTGGTCATGATGGTCAGCATGGCCGTCATCGGACGAACGCCCGACGGCCAACCTGTCCGCCTCACCCTCGCCTGGCCCTGGCACTTCCCCATCGGGACCGCCGTGACCTTCTGTCTCGGCATCCTCGTCGGCAACAGGAAATCGTAGGGTTTCCAAGCCCGTTGGACACAATAGGGACGTCCTTTTGAGGGCGTCAGGTTGAAGATACTGGTCTTGGAGCGGTGCCTGTGCCGGAAACTGCTGGCGGAGATGGTGGGATGGCGATAGAATCGCTGTGGGCCGAGCCAGGAGAACCAGCCGCTTTCCGTTCGAGTCAGTAGACGCGTGGTCAGGCACTCAGACACAGGAGGCATATCCATGAGCGACAATATCACCGGGCGTCGTGAGTTTCTTAAGGTTGCGGCCGCCGTCACGGCGGGGGCGGGAGTGTTGAGTTCGCCGGCTCGCGTGCGGGGCCGGAGCCGGGGAGGGAAACTGCTGAAGGCGTGTCAATACCGCATGCTGCCGAAACAGCTTTCCGACGCGGAGAAATTCGCGCTCGCGAAACAGTGCGGGTTCGCGGGCGTCGAAGACTCTCCGATGGCGGACCTCGAAGCGGCGAAACGGCGCGGCGAGCTCGCCCGCGAGGCCGGCGTGCCCATCCATTCGCTCGTGTTCGGCGGCTGGAACACCCCGCTGTCGGACCCGCGGGCGGAGGTGGTCGAAAAAGGTCTGGCGGGTATGGAGGGCGCGATGCGCTGCGCCAAAGCGATGGGAGCCGACGTGGTTCTGCTGGTTCCCGCCGTAGTGACCGAGACGGTCGGGTACGCCGAGGCGTACGAGCGCTCACAACAGAACATCCGCAAGCTGCTGCCGCTGGTCGAGGAATTGCAGGTGACCATCGCCGTCGAGAATGTCTGGAACAAGTTCCTGCTCAGCCCGGTTGAGTTCGCACGCTACGTCGACGAATTCGATCATCCGCGACTGAGGGCCTATGTTGATGTCGGCAACATGATCCTCTTCGGATACGCTCAAGACTGGCTGCGCACCGTCGGAAGGCGCATCGTCCGCATCCACCTGAAGGACTTCAAGCGCCAGGGCTACCAGTGGACGAACCTGCTGGGCGGGGACGTCAACTGGCCGCAAGTCCGCCAGGCCCTCGACGAGATCGGTTACGGGGGCTACATGACCACCGAGCTGCGCGGCGGCGACGAAGCCTATCTGACCGACCTGGCCAAGCGAATCGACAAGATCATCGCAATGAAATCCGCCTGAGGCGGCGGGCTCTGCCCGATTCCTCGACCGATTCGCTCCGAAAAACGGTCCTGGAATAGAACGACGGGTTGCGTTAATATCGTGACTGCAACGCATGATACAGGAAGGCAGGTGAGGACGATGAATCAGATAAGACAAGATTTGACGATGGGCCAGTGGGTCATCTATGCCACAGGCCGAAGAGAACGGCCCGTCGACGTGCACCGGAAAAGGGCGGACAGGCCCTCTCTTCCCAGCCGGGACGCGCATTGTCCTTTCTGCCATGGTCATGAGGCGGCTGTGCCGGAAATCGTGATGGAACTGCCCGCCCGGGATCCCAAGTACTGGCAGACACGAGTGGTCCGCAACAAGTATCCGGTGTTGGTGCCCGAAACGAGCGTACAGGAAGACCAGGAAGGCATCTATCGCGCGATGACGGGCTATGGGCGCAACGAGGTCATTATTGAAACCCCTGCGCACAATGTCGACATTGCCGCCATGTCCCCCGAGCAGGTCCGAGCCATCATTGAGACCTATCACAAACGCTACGTCGATATTTATGCCGCAGACGAGAATATCCAGTGCATCATCATCTTTCGGAACCGGGGCGAGCGAGCCGGGACCTCTCTCATGCATCCGCACTCTCAGTTGGTGGCAAGTGCCTTCGTTCCCGGTTGTATCCGGGTACAAGAGCGGAGGGCCAAGGAGTACTTCGAGCAGGAGAAATCCTGCGTATTCTGTGATATCATTGGTTTCGAGCGAAAGAGCCGGAAACGCGTTGTTTTCGAGAATGAGTCTTTCATCGCGTTTGTGCCGTTTGCCGCCGAAGTGCCTTTTCAAGTATGGATCCTGCCCAAAGGACACCAATCCGATTTCGCAAAGATCTCCGACCAGGAAAAGACCGACCTCGCAGGAACCCTTCGGGATGTCCTTCGGAGACTGGACGAGCAGGTGCAGGGCCCGGATTACAATTACATTGTCAAAAGCTTCGCCAAACAGAATCGATCCGCACCGTACCTGCACTGGTATGTGGAGGTCCGGCCGAGACTGGTGACAGCAGCCGGTTTTGAAATCGGCTCAGGGGTGCACGTCAACCATTCGATACCCGAAGAGGACGCGGAGATCCTGAGAGAGGCCTGAGACAATCCTGGCCGGGGAAATGGTGCGCACAGCACACCCTACGAGGTTACCCGGGTCGGTTCGAAGACGCCTTTGGATTCCGTGTCGACGAGGCCCTGGTTGGTGGCGACGGCGTAGGAGCAGACGAGGTCGCCGGTGACGTTGTTCATCGTCTCGAACATGTCGAGGATAGGATTGATGCCGAGCGCGAGGGCGACGATGACGGCGACCTGGTCGGCGGCTAAGCCCATGCTCTCGAGGATGATGAAGAGGAGCATGAGACTGCCGCCGGGGACGCCGCCGGCGCCGATCGAGGAGAGCACGGTTGTCATGACCAGGAGAATCAGGCTGCCGAGCGTGAGATGGACGTCGAACATATTGGCGGCGAGGATGGCGAACATGGGCAGGTGGACGCAGACGCCGTCCATATTGATCGTGGCTCCGAGCGGCAGCGAGAAGCTGGCTAACTCGTTGTGGATCCGCAAGTCGTCCTCCGCCGTCTTGATCGAGACCGGCAGCGTCGCGGCGCTGCTCCGCGTGATGAAGGCCATGATCATCGGCTCGCGGATGCGCTTGAGCACGGCCAGCGGGCTGTGGCGCGTGACGAGCCACAGCAGCGCCGAATAGACGACGAAGATCATAACCAGAATTCCGAGCACGACGCCTATCGTCACGCTGACGTAAGGCCCGACAATCGAGGGGCCATACAGGCCGAAATTGACGATCGTCAACGCGAAGACGCCGATCGGTGAGTATTCGAGCACCCAGTCCACCAATTTGAACATGGCGTCCCGGGCGGCTTCAAACAGATCGCCCAGGGCCTTCAGACGCGCGGTCTGCTGCTCGTCACCGGCTTCCATCAAGACCCGCATCGCCAAGCCGAACAGGATGGCAAAAACGATGATGGGCAGGAAATTACCCTCCGCCAGGGCCTCGAATGGATTGCGGAACAGGTTCAACAGGATCTGCGAGAGCGTACCTTCCGGCGAGACCTGCTGGGCGACCTCCTCTGTCTGGCTCACCTTGACCTCGGCCAGCTTCTCCCATGCGCTCAGGTCCGCCCCGGAGCCTGGGTTGATCGCCAAGGCCAGGGCTGTCCCCAACACCGCGGCCAGCAGCGAGGTCACGAGATACCACAGGATGACCCGCACACCGATATGCCCGAACCTCCTGATGGGTAGACTGGAGGCCCCGACGACCAGCGAGAAGAAGATGATGGGCACGACGATCATCTTGAGCATCTGGACGAACACCTGGCCGAAGGGCAGGATATAGGGAATCACCGTTCCGGCCAATGTCGCGTCCGGCGTGCGCGCGGTGCCCGTGGTACGGGACAGGTACCAGAAGATGAATCCCACCGCTGACCCGGCCGCAAACGCAATCAGGATTCTGAGAACGAGGGACGTCTTGAAATATAGTCGAAGAAGCCTTTTCATGAAGATAGAGTAGCAGTTTCACGAGGCCAAGACAATCGGCGGCCATGGGTATTCGTCACGCGGAAGACACCCCCAGATTTTTTTGCAGAATTTTGATTTTTGTCTTTACACTTTGATTTATGGCAAGTATACTTTCCTGTAATCAAATAAGGAGACCAGCGTATGACCACGCCGAAGAAGTCGAAGGCCGGCAGACGCAAGAAGGCGGTCGCCGAGCTCACCGAGGCCGAATGGGAGATCATGAGAGTCGTCTGGGAGAAGGAGCCCTGTGCGGCTGGCACCGTCCAGGAGGCGCTGGCCGCCACCAGGGACTGGTGCTACGCCACCGTCAAGCTCACCATGGACCGCATGGCCGCCAAGGGCTTTCTGGAGATCGGCAAGATACGCAATCTGCAACTGTTCCGTTCGTGCATCAGCGAGGTCGAGGCCCGACGGGGGGAACTCCGCAAGATGCTCAAGCGAGCCTTCGGGGGAGCCTTGACGCCCATGCTGAAGTTCCTCATCGAGCATGAGGGGCTTTCAAAGGGCGAAGCGGTGGAACTTCGCGAGTTTGTGAACAAGGCCGGGAAGGGCAAAGACTGATCCTCTGGATTCACGTGAGTGGGAGATCCACCAATGGTCGAGATCATCAACGAGTGCCTGAATGTCTTGAATCACCTCGGCGACGCATTCAGCCGTTATGCTGTCGGGGCATTTCTGCAATCGGCCGTGCTGGTCATCGTGCTTTTCGGCATCGACCTGCTGCTGCGCAAACGCTTGCGCGCGGTCGTTCGATATTGCATATGGCTGCTCGTACTGGTGAAGCTGATCTTGCCACCGACCCTTTCCCTGCCGACGGGGATTGGCTATTGGGCGCCGAATCGAGTTCCGGTATCGGAGCGTCAGGCGCATGCCATCGAATTCGAACCAGTGACGCGAGAGCGAGAGACTCCTCCTCGCCCCCAACCGGCGGATGTGCTCACCCCGGTCGAACGTGTCGCAGTCAGTCCAGTGGAATCGGATTCTGCCGTCGCACCCGTTCCTGCGAGTCTGACTCCCATCACCTGGCAGGCTATTGTTCTGCTGTTTTGGCTGGTGGGGATGCTCGCTTTCGTAGTGCTGCTCGCTCAACGTGTCAGGTTCGTGCGCGGGCTGGTCGCGGCAAGCAGCGAAGCCGAGGGGCCCTTGCTTGTCTTATTGGAAGAGTGTCGTCGGCAAATGCGCCTTCGTGGACGAGTCGAATTGCGAACGTCCGATGCGTTGCCCAGCCCCGCCGTCTGTGGCCTCTGGCGGCCCACCATCCTGATGCCCGCCTCGCTCGTGGCGAAGCTCTCGCCGGATGAACTCAAGGCGACCCTGATTCATGAGTTGGCCCACATCAAGCGGGCCGACCTATGGGTCAACGCCGTACAGACGGTCCTGCAGGTCGTGTACTTCTACAATCCGTTCGTGTGGCTGGCCAACGCGATCATCCGCAGAACCTGCGAGGAAGCGGTGGACGAGACGGTCCTCGTAGCCCTCGGCGGGCAGGCGAGGGATTACAGCAACACGCTCATCAACATCAGCGAGACGGCGTTTTGGAAAGCGGATTTCGGCCTGCGCCTGATTGGCGTCGCGGAATCGCAAAAAGCCTTGAAACGGAGGATCAGACACATGGTGACACGACCCGTACCCCAAAGTGCGAAAATCGGAGCCCTCGGCACCCTCGCAATCCTTCTCATCGCGGCCATTCTACTGCCCATGGCCAGAGCCGAGAGATCGAACCCGCAGGCATCCGCTACCGACCAGCAGGCCAGTGGCGGAGCGGATGAAACGGCCCCTCCCATGGGCGAGGGCGATGTGATTGTTGACCCGAACACGGGAGTCAAGTTCGTGTTGGCTAAGACGATCTCCGGAGCCAACAACGTGATCAAGCACACCAACAAGCTGATTCTGTCGCCCGATGCGCGATTCCTGGTCTCTTGGGGCCGTGTAGTCCCGCTCGACGGAGCAAGCGCGTTCCGCTACACCGAGCAGGGGGATATCCGCGACTTGGCGGTATCTCCCAACGGGCGATACATCGCCCATGGAGAGAATGCGGTCTGGTTGCAGCCTGTCTCTCCTGAGACGCTGCGCCCGGACGGTCCTGCGAAGAAGCTCCTGGACTTGAGAGGAGGACGCTTGGTAGGAAGGAACTATAAGAAAGCCCTCTACTGGACACGGGACTCGCAGACTGTCTTCTTCCAGGCCTATGACGCGGAAGGCCGGTCACACCCGTACGCCCTCTCGGCGGCGACCGGCGCCCCTGTCAGTTTCCCGGACGCCGCAGCCACGGGGCTGCCCTCTCCAGATGGAAAGTACGTTGCCCTGACCCTGCTGACTGACGTCCGCAGAGGATCAGGATTCTGGGTGAAACCGATTGGCGACGGCGCCGCACGAATGCTGTGCGAGGAAGAGACGTTCCCAATGTGTTGGTCTGAAGATGGGCATTGGCTGATCGGAGCTCAAGTTAACGGAGTCATGCGATTCGTGCGCTACCCTGAGGGCCAGGAGTACGTTGTCTCCTTGCCGAAGGAGTTGGCGCAGAATCAGGATGATTATTTTTCGACATGCTGCGTGGGGCCGTCTGCCGATGGGAGCAGGCTCTTCTTCTATCAAGCAGGCTACGAGATGAAGTGGCGGGTCAAGGTCGCATCGGCGGAAGGCGCGGCCCTCCGGGATGTGGACAGTGACGTGCGTTATGCGTTTAGACCCTTCCAATGGGCACGAGATGGAAAAGCAACGTTTCAAACCGACTACCAGGTGTATCCGATGCAACCGGAAACCGCCCTACTTATGAGTCCGCTCTCTGGAGCGAAGCCGGTTCAATTTGCCCTCATGCCTGCCGTCTCCGCCCGAGCCACACCTCTGGCCGTATCTCCCGACAGCAAGTGGTTGCTGTTCGCCGGGGCCCAGGAATCCGGCAGCCGCACGTTGGATTTGAACGTGATACCCCTGTCCATAGCTGACCATGGGGCGAGCGGATCAGCCACGGTGCTATTGCGCATCACGCAGCCGGCGAGAGCAAGCTTACTTGCGCCGGTGTGGTCGCGCGACAGCACGCGGGTGGCATTGGCCGGCAAGACTGATCCCGTGGACGAGGAAGATATCTGGGTCGTGTCCACGGATGGCAGAACGCCGATCCGTCTTACCCGGACGGCAGCGGTTGAGCGCGACCTGAAGTGGTCGCCCGATGGGAGCATGCTGGCCTTTGTCTCCGATGATGCGGGTTTCGGGGAGCTGAAGGTGGTCCCAACTGCCGGTGGAGACGCGGCCGTGATCCGCAAATGGGCTAGCGCCGACCTGCCGGAATGGGAATGGTCGCCCGACGGCAAGTCTTTGACAATAGCGGAGGAAGGCATGCTGGTGCGTCAGCCCTTGTCCGGCGGCAAGGCCGAGCCCATCGTCAACTTGAAGGAGAACGGAATTGAGGAGTTGACATGGCATGGTTGGAGCCCCGATGGCAGCCGACTTGCCCTAGCCTACCGCTCGCAAAACACCAAAGACCTGCTGGCTCCTTGGGGACACCTTCTGTTTGCACGCGTTGAAGGAGGGCACTTGCAGCAGACAGCGGCAGTGAGACTGGATGGAGGCAATTACCACTATGCGTGGTCCCCGGACAGTACGCACGTGGCCTACCTGTGCGAGGACGCCGTACCGGTCAGACCCGCGGGGCGGCTCTATGCAGTGGCCGTGGACGACATCGTGGAGAGAATAGAGGCGGGAGCCATTCCGCCCACCCGGCCCAAGGTAGCCGAACCCGCCGTTACAGAGGACCCGTCTGAATCCGAACCCACCCCGCAACGTGAGCCCATCACGGGTCCTGTCTTCTCGGACGACTTCGACAAGGGGCTGTCCAAGTACTGGCAGATCGTGCCTGGGAGTCCCGAGGCATCACCTCCACCGGCCCATGCGGTCGAAAATGGTCAGTTGATGCTCTCGAATTCCAGTGCCGAGCTGAGCCAGATAGACTGGGCGGACTACCTCGTGACCGTTCGTGTCTGCGTGAAGGAGGGGGCAGCCTCTGGGCGGGGAATCGCAGCGATTCAGACGCGGGCAACACCCTGTTACTTCGACATCAACAAGCTGGAAAGGTATGCCTTGCTCTTCATCTGTAGCAACGACGCTCCAGCAAGCATGTTGCGACTCGCTCTCTACCATCACAATGCGTCAGGCGCGAGCCGTGGGCCCACCGTGGGCAGAAATCTCTGCCCCTTGGTCCAAGGCAAGTGGTACAAGCTCGCATTCGAAGTCCGGGGCGAGCAGTTGCGAGCGTATCTGGATGACAAGCTCATGATTGAGACAACGGACGCGCGGTTGTCCAAGGGCCCTCTATGGATCAGCGCTTCGGGAGCCCCAGTCCTGTTCGACGATTTCAGTGTGCGGCGGCTGCCATAAACGGGTCCGGCGAGCTGGTGTGTACACGGTGCGTCCCCAGGGGGGGCCTGTCGGAAGCGGATGTGGAGGAGGTCATGGCTGAGCTGGCGAAGTAGTGGCAACGGCAGACCCCGCGCAGAGCCATAGAGACGGTGAGAGGAGAACGTGGCTTACTCCCGCCTTTCATGCCCCCGCCGCAGCAGGCGCCGCTGCACTCCCTCCGCGCGTTTGCACGGCTTGATCCCGGTGGCGGGCGAAGACCCTTTGTATGGTTGTTTTTTTGGGCAAGGCCGCTATCCTGGGGGTCACAATGTCTGTCGCCTGAGGAGAATCGCATGAACGGAACTGCTGCAGAGCGCAAATCGAAGCGGAGCATCTGGATGAGAGGAGCCTGCGTGATACTGATGGCTGCGTCCACAGGTGGCTTGGGCTGGGCGGAGCAGGGAATGTACTTCGCCAAGAGGCAATACGAGCCCGCCCCGCTGCCTGTGTTCGAGACAACGAGGGACAAGCTGCCTTCGCCGATCTTCGATGAGGACCCGAACTACGTCCGGTGCTATTGGAAGGCGTGGGAGCTGGCGTTCAAGAACTTCCACGAGCCGGCCGCCGGCAGTGGTTTCGTCTCGCAGTTCATCGACGCCGCCTTCAATCAGAACATCTTCCTCTGGGACACCTGCTTCATGACGATGTTCTGCAATTACGGCCATCCGCACGTGCCGGGCATTCAGTCGCTGGACAATTTCTACATCAAGCAGCACGAGGACGGCGAGATCTGCCGGGAGATCGACCGCACGACCGGCAAGGACTTCGAGCCGTGGATGAACAAGGAAGATGAGCCGCTTTTCAGTCGGTGGGGCTACGCCTGGTGGACCGAGGGCCACGGAAAAGTGCCGGTCGTGTACGAAGGCCGGCCCGCCCCTACACCCAATCCAAAGCTCACGCTCGACAGCCTGAATCACCCGATCTTCTCCTGGGCGGAACTCGAGAGCTTTCGATTGACCGGCGACAAAGAGAGGCTGCAGCTTGTCTGGGAGCCTCTCGCGCGCTATTACGCCGCTCTGCAAAAGTACCTCCGGCAGGGCAACGGCCTCTACATCACCGACTCGGCCAGTATGGACAACGCCACGCGCAATCCATACCTGAAATCAGGCGGCACGGGCATCGACATCTCCGCCGAGATGGTCCTGTTCGCTCGCAACCTGGCACAGGTCGCTTCCGTGCTGGGCAAGGAATCGCAAGCGCGGCAATATCAGCGCGATGCAGAGGAACTCTCGGCGCTCATCAACCGGCTAATGTGGGACAAGCAGCGCAAGTTCTACTTCGACCTGACGCTCAAGGGACAGCGCGCCCCGGTCAAGAGCATCGCCGGCTTCTGGACGCTGCTGGCAAACGTGGCTTCCACGTCCCAGGCCGCGGCGCTGGCGGCCGAGCTCGAGAATCCGCAGACGTTCAAGACGGTCCACCGCGTGCCCACGCTCGCGGCCAACGAGCCGGGATACGATCCCGGCGGCGGATATTGGAACGGCGCCGTCTGGGCGCCCACCGACAAGATGGTCGTCACCGGTCTTGAGAGCTACGGCTATACAGAACTCGCCCGCGAGATTGCACTGAATCATCTGCGAAATGTGGTAACCGTCTTCAAGGAAACAGGGACGGTCTGGGAGAACTACGCCCCGCACAATGTAGGCCGGGGCGAGCCCTCCAAAGGCGACTTCGTAGGCTGGAGCGGGATCGGACCGATCTCGTTCTTCATTGAGTATGCCATTGGCGTGCGTGCCGACGCCCTTTCCAACACGATCGCGTGGGACATCCGCTCACCCGCACGCGTCGGGGTCGAGCGTTTCTGGTTCGGCGGAAAAACGGTCTCGCTCATTTGCGAAAAAGCCGACGCGACCGGCGCGCGTGATGTGGTGGTCAGAAGCAGCGGCCCATTCAAGCTGGCTGTTTCATGGCAAGGCAAGACAACGACCGTGCAGGTCCCGGCCCGTGAAGAGGTTCAATTGCGTTTATCGGGGGCAGCCGAAGCCCAACGCGCCTCAACGCGTCCGGCCCGGAGTGTAGAGGCGCCGACCTATCGAATTTATCCGTTGCGGAACGGCGTCTGCAAAATCGCGGGCCATCATGCGTTCTACGGCGGTGATGAAACCGAAACGTACGACTATGCCCTGTACATCTGGTTGATCTTGGGTGGGGACAAGCCCATCCTTGTGGACGCCGGGTTGACCAATGTCGCAGAGATGAATCGCGGTGCGGCCCATGTGCTGCGCGAGCCGATTACGCAGGAGCCGCACGAGAGCAGCCGGGCCCAACTGCGCAAGTTCGGCCTGGACCCGGAGGATATCGGCCACATTTTGATCACCCACATGCACTTCGACCACGTCGATGATCTGCCGCTGTACACTAACGCCAAGGTCTACGTGGGGAAGAAGGAGTGGGAGGGCGCGACGGGCAAGTCCCCCAGTTGGGGCCACGGGCCGATGATGCATAACTTCCTGAACGATCCACAGTGCCGGCGGCGCCTGGAGCTCGTGGAGGACGAGAAGGTCCTGCCCGGCATCGAGTCGTTCTGGATCGGCGGCCACACGCCGGGCTCCATGGCCTATCGGATCCACACCGCCCACGGCTGGGCCGTGCTGACGGGAGACACGATTTCACTCCTGGCGAACTTCGAGCGCAACACGCCGCCCGGCGTGTACTCGAATCTCGAAGAGTGCCGAGCCGCCATCGAAAAGGTTCGCGCCAAGGCCGATGTCGTGTTGGCCAGCCACGATCCCGTCGCGCTGGAGATCTGGCCGCCGACCCCGTCGAATACTCTCAAGTACACAATCCGCGCCATCAAAGTCGGCGAATGCCAGGTCCGTGACTACATTACCTTTCAGGATAGCGATAGCCAGGATACGAGCACGTTCTATCTATATGTGTGGGTCATCGAAGGTGGGCCGCGGCCCATCGTGGTGGACACGGGTCCCAAATACCCGGAGGAGTTCAGCAGAGGCACGGCCCAGTATATCCCCGGCGGCGTGAAGCAGTTGCCCGAGGAGCGTACCCCGGCGGCATTGAAGCGGCATGGGATCGATCCCGCCGCCGTGAGCCATGTGATTGTCACCCATCTTCATCCGGACCACTACGATTACTTCGACGCGTTCCCGAACGCGCGATTCGTCGTCAACCGTCGCGAGTACGAAGAGGCTGGAGCAGGTCGCATCGCACCGGACGTGCGGGCAGCGCTGGAAGAGCGGCCCGAAGCGTTGCAGCTTGTCGAAGAGGAGGAAATCGTTCCCGGCGTGCGGGTGTTTCCGCTTGGCTGTCACACAATCGGCAGCCAGGGCGTGCTGGTGCGAACCCACATGGGCCCGGCCGTCCTCACGGGCGACGTCGTCTACAAGTACGAGAACATCGAGAAGGACCGGCCCACGCGGAGCCCCGACCCAGCCCCCTGCCGCGAAGCGATGGCTACAATCCGCTCCCTGGCCGATATCGTCGTTCCTGCCCACGACCCGCTGACGCTTGACCGGTGGCCCGGCGGCATCATCGGCGGCCAACCGGTTGCTTCGCGCCGCGATTGATCCAGTTTG
>CBFDDG010000051.1:0-15912 GCA_965603505.1 uncultured Phycisphaerae bacterium
TTCCGCTTTCAGCCGGTCGACGAAGCCCTTGGAACACTCGAGCAGCCGTGATCCGTGATAGATCACGCCGTCCATATCGCAGATGAACCCGCGTTTGTTCTTTAACCCTTCCATACCCGGTCAACCTGTCTCCGTGACGGCGGCCTCCGGCACGCCGTGGTCGTCCTCTCCCCAGCGGAGCAACGCGCGCACGCGCAGGGACAGGCGCGTGAGCATCACGTAGAGCGACGGAACGACGACGAGCGTCAGGATAGTGGCAAAGCCCAGTCCGAAGATGACCACGACCGCCATGTTCCGCCACCATTGCGTGGACTCGCTCTTCGTGGCCCAGGAGAACGTGTGAAAGTCGTAGGAGATGCCGATGGCCATGGGGAGCAGGCCGATAATCGTCGTAGCGGCAGTCAGCAGCACGGGGCGCAGACGCGTCGCGCCCGCCTCGGCCGCCGCCGAGACGAGGTCCATGCCCTCGGCCTGCAACTGGCGGGTGAAGGCGAGCAGCACAATGGCGTTGTTGACGACGACGCCGGCGAGGCTGATCACGCCAATGCCCGTCATGATGATGCCGAACGGCAAATCGCAAATCAGCAGGCCCATCAGAGCGCCGATCAGCGACAGAATCACCGTCGTCATGATGATCACCGGTACGAGCAGCGAGTTGAACTGGATGACGAGCACCATGGTCACGAGCAGGATGGCGATGATGAACGCCCTGCCCAGAAAGGCCCGTGACTCGTCCTCCATCTCCTTTTCGCCGGCGTAGCGGATCTCGTAGCCGGCCGGCAGCTCGAGATCGGTCAGTTTCCTCTGCACGTCGGCCAGCACTTCGGAGCCGAGGCGTCCCTCGGCGTCGGCCGTGACTGTGACCACTCGTTTCTGATTGACGCGATTGATCGTGCCGAACCCGCCCCGGTAGTCGAGTTCACCGAGGGCGCCGAGCGGCACCGCCGCGCCGGCCGCATTGGGAATCTTCAGGCGATACAGATCGTCGATATTCTTGCGGTCCGCCAGCGGAAGACGGACCGTGATGTCGTACTCGTCATTGAATTGACGATACGTGCCGACCTTGGTCCCAAAGATCGCCATCTTCAGGAAGTTGCCCACCGTGGCCGTGTCCACGCCCAGCAACATGGCCACGCGACGATTCACGGTAAACGCTAATTCGGGACGGGTGGCCTCCAGGTCGCTCCGCAGGTTCACAATATTGGGCACGTCCGCAATCATTCGCTGCACGCGTGCGCTGAGTTGTTCGAGGGTCTTGAAGTCTTTGCCGATGATGCGCACGGTCACCGGGGCGCCGGTCGGTGGGCCTTCCTCCTGTTTCTGAACCTTGATTTCGGCGCCGGAAAGATCAGCAATCGCCTGCCGGATTTCAACAATGACCTCGGTCGATGGGCGCTCTCGCTGAACATAATCATAAAAGATCAGCGAGATGTTGGCCAGATGCGGTCCGCCGGCGCCGGCCATGAAAGTCATTCCGCCGGAAGAGCCCACATTCGTAACCACGTGCTCGAGCCACGGATCATACGGCTTGATACGTTGCTCGATGATCCGCATGATGCGGTCGGTCTCGTGGATGTTCGTTCCCTGCGGCATGCGCACGTCGATGGCCGCCCGTTCCGGATCGCCCTCGGGGAAGAACTCCGTGCCCTTGCCAATCTTCGCGTACAGCATGACCATGCCGACCAGAAGGCAGATCGCCAGGAACAACGTCAGTCCCGGATTGCCGAGCCCTGCCTGCTGGACCACGCGGTAGCCCCGCATGAACCAGTGGTTCCGTCGCCGCGGCTGAGCCGGACGGCCCGCCCATACGGATGTGATGACCGGGCTGAACACCAGGGCGACGAACAGGGAGGCCAGCAGGCCCAACGTCAGCGTGATCGGAAGATACTTCATGAAGTCGCCCATGATCCCCGGCCAGAACATCATCGGCAGAAACGCACAGACCGTGGTGAACGTGGACGTGATGACCGGCCAGGCGACCTCCGCGGCGCCGCGTTTGGCCGCTTCGAGGCGACCATAGCCAAGCTGCATGTACCGGAAGATGTTCTCCACGATCACGATGGCGTTGTCCACCAACATGCCCAGCACGAGCACCAAGCTGAACAGCACGATCATGTTCAGCGTGTAGCCGAGCATCTGGACGAGGAAGAAGGTGATGAGCATGCTGAGCGGGATGATCATGGCTACGATCATGCTCGGGCGCAGGCCGAGAAACAGCACCAGCACGGCCGTCACCAGAATCAGCGCGGCGGCGATATTGTTCTCCAGATCGGCGACCATGTTGCGGATGTACTTCGACATGTCGTAGGTCACGTCGAACTCCACGGCCCCGGGCACTTGCTCCCGCGCCTTGTCGAGAACCGCCCGGACATAATCAGCGACGTGGACGACATTGGCGCCGACCCGCTTCTGGATGCTCAAGGTCACGTTGTCCACGCCGTTGAGGCGGGAATACGTGGTGCGGTCCTTGAATGCATCGCGCACCTTGGCGACATCCGCGAGATAAATCGGCTTGCCGTCCCGAACCGCCAGCAGGAGATGATCGACCTCTTCGGCCGTCACGAACTCTGCGGGAACGCGGACGCTGAACTTGGTTCCCGGCGTTTCCAGACCGCCGGCGGAGATGTTCACGTTCTCCGAGGGGATCAGCCTCAGGATTTCCGGAATCGTCAGGTTGTACATGGCGATCCGTTCGGGATCGAATTCCAGCCGGATCTCCGGCTCCAGCGCCCCCAGGACTTCCACTTTGAGCACGCCCGGAACGATCTCGAGCTGGTCCTGCAATTCATCGGCGATCGTCTTGAGCTGGACGGGCGAGACGTCGCCGGAGATGCTGACCAGCATGATCGGGAACTCGGCGACATTGATCTCCTTGATTATCGGTTCTTCCACCGCCTGGGGAAGCTCACCCTTGGCCAGGTCCACGCGGTCGCGAACGCGCTGCAGGGCGACCTCGGTCGGCACGTTCGGCGTGAACTCCACGTCGATCATCGACATGCCTTCGGCGCTGCTGGATCGCACTTCCTTCACGCCTCGGATGCCCGTCAGCTCCTTCTCGATCTTCATCGTGACGGCGGTCTCGACGTCCTCCGGAGAGACCCCCTCGTACATCGCGGTCACGAGGATATGCGGAAT
The DNA here is from genome assembly GCA_965603505.1 of uncultured Phycisphaerae bacterium. GTDB lineage: Bacteria > Planctomycetota > Phycisphaerae > Sedimentisphaerales > Anaerobacaceae > PLanc-01. Next base: position 3,136 of record CBFDDG010000051.1, read on the forward strand.
CGGCACGTCCGGGAACGCCTCTCGCGGAAGCTTGAGATAACTGTAGCTGCCGAGCAGGATGATGAGCAGACCCAGAACGGCGACGGTGGTTCGGTTTCTCAGGGACAGATCGGTAAGCAGCATGGCCGTTACTTACTTTCTGGGGCAACGTTCACAACATTGACATCCTGGCCCGGTGCCACGAAGCGATGACCGGCCACGATCAACCGGTCGCCGGGCGTCAGGCCGCTGGTGATCTGGATGCTGTCGGCCTTGATGGCGTCAAGCTTGACCTCCCGGCGTTCGGCCTTCGAGGACTCGACCACATACACGGCCTTGCTGTCCTCCATGGGGATGACGGCCAGCAGCGGAATGAAAATGGCATCCTCAAGAATTCGTCGCGTCAGGCGGACTCGTACGATCTGCCCGCTGCGCAGGAGACCGTCTTCATTCGCAAGCGTGATCTCCATGCGGGTCGATCGCGTTTGAAGGTCCGCCAGCTCGCTGATAAACGTGATCGTTCCCTGCACCGACGTTTCCCGGCCCTTCGGGCCCACAAGGACATCCGCAGTCTCGCCTTTGGAGAAGAACGGTACGTCGCGTTCGGGGACCTCGACAACCACTTTGACGGTTCGCGTATTCACGATCGCGGCCACGGGCGTACCCGCTTGGACGTATTCTCCGACCTCAACGGGCAGGTCGTTCAGCACGCCGGCAAGCGGAGCGACGATACGCGTTCGTTCCAGTCGCGCCCCGACTTCCACGGATTGAGCCTTGCTGATGGCCAGCTTCATCGCGGCCTCGTCCAAGTCACGGTCGGGGGCGGCCCCGCCCTGAACGAGCCCTTTCTTGCGATCGAACTCGGTCTGGTCATACTTGGCCTGCGCCTGCACTCGCTCAAATTCCGCCTGAAGCAGGTCGGTGTTGAGCCGGATCAGCAGATCGCCGGCCTGTACGGACACGCCTTCTTTCGGGCCGATCCATTCGATCCGGCCGGCCACTTCCGCCGAGATGGTTACAATCTGGTTCGGCTCGACGACCGCCGGCAGGGTGAATGTATCGGGAAGGCTCGGCACGGCCGAGACGGTCATGACCGTTACGTTCACAGAGGGCGCCTCCGCAGGGGGACCCTCCTCTTTGCGTTCGTTGATTCCGAGAGCCACGATGGCCAATGCCGCTACGGCAGCCAGCGCTATGAGCAGTTTCAAAGCGCTGTGACGCAGTCCGCCCCGGCTTGTCCGGCTCCCATCGATTCTCGACGATTCATTGCCCATCACCTGCACCTGTCTAACATCCTGCCCCGGGAATCCTCGAGGATAGCACAGTTTATGTCCAAAACGTACGTTTAATACGTTAGTTTAAAACGTTTGTTTAAGGGGTCAAGCCCGTCGGTGCAATTTTCCGCAGGAAAATGAGTACCCCCTTGGCAAGTAACTTCTGATAAAGGGTTTACATGAATTTCGGTTTATCCTCATGGGTCGCCTATCACTCCTTCGCGGTGTCCAGGCCAGATCCCTTTGAGGCTCAGGACAGACTCTTCACTGCCACAGACCTCGCGAGGATTAGCCACCGTCCGTACTACCGGTCGGATTCGCCCTCGGTGGTTGAGCGACGCCGGGCGGACATTCGAGCGCGCTGCCAGTTCGACAAGATGGAAAAGCACGGCCTGCGCAAGGAAGACTGCAGGATCCAGGCCACTGTGCTTCGATCAGACAGGTCTCCTCGCACCCAACGCTGCCTATTGGGCCCATCTGACGAGGTCCGGGTAAAGGTCCTGCAGGATCGGCGTCGAGGGCTTGATCCGTGCGTTCATACTGAGCAGACCGCGACCGGCGATCTCGAACTCACACCCAAAGACGGAAGGAGTTTTTTCCGCATCCCGGGCGTGCATAGGGATGACCCGATGCTCATTCTGATCGTGCAACATGTAAAACAATTCGACGGCAAACAGGTCTGCCGGCGCTCCATCGAGGTTCACCGTACACGTCACCTCGACCCGTTCCCCTTCTGCGACCACCTCTTTTTTGTCCACGCTGGTGGAGAAACCGGTCATCGTGATCCGGTCCCAATTCCGCAATACCTCTTGTGCATCACGGAGGGCCTGTTTCAGAGGCTCACGGTTCCCACGAACCAGATCGTTCACCGCCTTCCTGGAGGGGACGTAGAATTTTTCGATGTACTCGCCCAGCACGCGGTTCATGTTGAATTGGCAGCAGATGGAGTAGACGGATTCCTTCATCATCTCCACCCATCGGGCCGGCACGCCGGCCTCGTTGCGGTCGTAATACAATTCCGTAATCTCTTCCTCCAACAGGTCGTACACCTGCTCGGCCTCTGAGGCTTCCTGCATCTCGAGCTGATGATCGTATTCGGCCCCGGTGATGGCCCAGCCGTTCCTGCCGTTGTAGCCTTCGGGCCACCAGCCGTCCAGGACGCTCAGGTTCAACACGCCGTTCATGGCCGCCTTCATTCCGGAAGTGCCGCTGGCCTCGTTTTCCTTCATGGGATTGTTCAGCCAGATGTCCGCCCCCCAGACCAGGTGCCGGGCCACGTTCATGTCGTAATTCTCGACAAAGACGACGCGGTCCTCGAGCTGGTAGCTTCTCGCGAACTCGAGGATTTCCCGGATCATGTTCTTGCCCAGAGCATCGGCCGGATGGGCCTTGCCGGCAAAGATGAGCTGCACCGGCTTGGTCGAATTGCCGAGGATCTTGGCCAGTCGGTCCTTGTCCCGGAGGATGAGTGTGGCCCGCTTGTAGCGTGCGAAGCGTCGCGCGTAGACGACCGTCAGATACTCCGGATTCAGCGCTCGTGTCAGTTTGAGGATCTTGGACTCGATGTAGCCTCTTGCCGTCAGATCGTCGGCAAGCTTCTTTCGGACAAAGGTGATCAGGCTCTGTTTGTTTCGATGGTGGGCCTGCCATACCTCTTCCGGGTCGATGGCAAGCACTTGCAGCCACCGTTGCGGGTCACCCCCGCAGCGAACGTAATCGGGGCCGAGGTGCCTCCTGAGCAGCTCGACGAACGGCTCGCTCAGCCAGGAATGGTGCACGCCGTTCGTGACGTAATCGACGGGCAGTTCGACCTCCGGCCTCTCCGGAAAAAGCCCCGCCCACATCCGCCGCGACACATCCCGGTGCATCCTCGAAACCGCATTGATGTATCGCGAGAACCGCATGGCGAACGCCGGCAGCCAGAACGTCTTGTCGTCGTTGTTGATGAACGCCTCCGAGGCCAGGTCCTCGAAGGACAGCCCCAGCGATTGCACCTCCCCCTCGAGGTGCTCCTTGACGAGGCGGGCCTCGAAGTTCTCGTTTCCCGCGATCACGGGCGTATGCGTGGTGAAGACAGTCGAGGCTCGGATGAGCGCTTTGGCTTCTGTGAAGGTGAGACCGTCGCGGAGCATGAGCCTCTGCAGTCGCGCCAGGATCAGGAAGGCGGAGTGCCCCTCGTTGATGTGGTAGACCTTTGGCTCGATCCCGATCCGCTCCAGGGCCCGGACCCCGCCGATCCCGAGGACCAGTTCCTGCTGTAGACGTTTGGCGCGGTCGGCCACGTAGAGCTCTTGCGTGATATCCCGCAGGTCCGCGGGATTGGCCTCGACATCGGTATCGAGCAGAATCAGCCGGGTTTTCCCCACGTCAATCTCCCAGAGCTTGATCTTCAGTGTCTGGTCCCGTATCTGCATTTCAATGCAGGCCTTCTCGCCTTCGGGCCCTCGCACCTCGCGCATCGGGATGAGATGGTTGTCGAATTCAATGAACTGCTCCTCCTGCTCGCCCTTCGGATTGATCCGCTGGGTGAAGTACCCGTATTTGTAGATCAGGCCGATACCGACCAGCGGCAGATTCAGATCGGAGGCGGCCTTGAGGAAATCGCCCGACAGGACGCCGAGCCCGCCACCGTAGATTGGGATGCACTCGTGCAGGCCGAATTCCATGGCGAAGTAGGCCACCATGTCGTCGGCCTCGAGGACGTCGCCGGAGGTCGTCGTAAATCGTTCGTTGTACTCTGTGTATTCCCGGAACTGGTCCCAGACCTTCTCCAACTCAAACAGAAAGCCCCTGTCCTGGGCCAACTGCTGGATGCGCTCCCGGGGCAGGTTGAGAAGGAACTGAATGGGGTTGTGGTTGGACGCCCGGAACAGTTGCCCGTCGATGCGGTAGAACAGATTGATCGCCTCGTAGTTCCATGTGCCCCAGAGGTTGTAGGCGAGCGAATGCAGTTTGTCCAGGTTCTCCGGGAGTCGCGGGTAGACAAAGACGTTCTTTAGAATCATCGCAGTCACAGCTCCGACTCATCGTGCCATTTCGCCACAGTTCGCACGGGCGGCTGGGCCGCCACCTGCCTCTCATTTCGGCTAACCGGCCGCTGTTTCTCCAGAGCGACCCATTCGGGCCGTGGCATTGTACCGCTCGACTCCAATGGTTGTCCATGAAGAAGTCCCCGGTCAAATCATGCCGGGCCTTGACAGGGGCTTGCCGGGGTCTTACCATGACGCCACTGGGATGAACTGGTGGTTGTGAAGGAGTGATTGAGGTCTGAGCCATGGCTTCTCTGATTGTGACAAACGGCAAGAACGAGGGGGATTACTACCCATTGGGCCGTCGGACGAACGTTATCGGCCGGGATGAGGCCCTGCCCATCCAGATCCTGGACCACATGGTTTCCAGGAAGCACCTCCAGATCCGATTCGACCCGAACACGAATCGGTACTCTGCCTTCGATATGAAGAGCCGCAACGGCGTCTACGTCAACAATCGACGCATTGAGGACGAGACGATCCTCAGGGACGGCGACGTCATCCTGGTCGGCCTGACCAGCCTGCTGTTCACGGACAAGGATTTCAAGGACAAGGACAGCGCCCTGCTGCACTACAAGAAGGTGGGCGAGCGGATGCGCGTGACCAGCTACGGCCCGGGCGAGTTCGAGCAGGCCCGCATCGGTCCGGGCGAGACCGGCCATCCTCTCCCTCAACCGTAGCCATGCGGGACAAGGGCTCGCTGCGTTCCGGGAGATCGATTTGCCTGGCGGCGAGGAGAGACCGGGCGGACACGGCCCGCGATTTTCACTTGTACCCGAGGAGAAGCCCCATGCATGCCAAGGCGTACCAACGATGCTTCCTGTTCATTCCGGTTTTCTTCCTGCTGTCGCCAGGGATCCTGGAGGCCAAGGTCTTCAAGCTGTACTACTTAGGCGGTCAGTCCAACATGGACGGCTACGGATACGTCAATGAACTGCCCAGCGACCTCCGGGGCTCGGTCAAAGGCGTGATGATCTTCCACGGCAACACGGCACCGGATGGCTCTGAGGTCGACGGCAGGGGGCTCTGGGCCCAGCTTCGGGCGGGCCATGGCAGAGAATTCGTTTCCGACGGGCAAACGAATACCTATTCTGATCGATTCGGCATCGAACTGACATTTGCTTGGCGCCTGCTGAAGCTGGAGCCGGACGCCAACATCGCCATCATCAAGTACTCGCGGGGCGGGACGTCCATCGACCCGCGTGCCGCCGACCGATTTGGCTGCTGGGACCCGGATTACAGTGCCGCCAACGGCGTCAACCAGTACGATCACTTCCTCGCAACGATTCGGCACGCTTTCTCGGATGGCGATATCGACAACGATGGGGAGCCGGACACGCTCGTCCCCGCAGGGATCGTTTGGATGCAGGGCGAAAGTGACGCCGCTCATGGCGAGGAGATTGCCCAGCGTTATCAAGCACACCTCAAGCGTCTGATGGACCTGATTCGTGCGGCCTTGCGTCAGGACGACCTGCCGGTCGTCATGGGCCGGATCTCGGACTCAGGCCAGGATGCGGACGGCAAGGTCTGGGACCACGGCGACATGGTCCGCAACGCGCAAGCCATGTTCGTCAGAAGCGACGGGTCGGCCGCCCTCGTCACGACGACGGATCGCTACCGGTACTCCGACAAGTGGCACTACGATACCGCAGGCTACATCGACCTCGGAAGGCAATTCGCCCAGGCCCTCGCCAGGCTGCACAAGCAGTCGGAACAACAGCGTGTACGATCAGGAGACCAGTGATGACGAGAGCCTTCGCTTTGCTGTTGGTTGTCCTCTGCCCGCTTTATCCTCTGGCGGATGGTTATGCACCGACCTGCGTCTATGAGCGGCAAACCATCTGCGGGTGGACGGTGTTCGTCAACAGGGAGCTGCCGGGCGAGCATGGCGAGTTGGCCGGCGAGGTGCTTGAATTGCTGAAGGTCCAACTCTATCAGATCGAAAGAGTCGTCCCGGATGAGGCGTTGGGTGCGTTGCGGCACGTCCCGATCTGGGTGGAGTACAGGCATCCCCGGCACCCGTGCATGTGCTACCATCCCAGCCGACAATGGCTCACGGAGAACGACTTCAATCCCGAGAAAGCCGGCAGTGTCGAGATCGCCAACGCCGAGAATTTCCTCACGTGGACGATCGGTCAGCCCTGGATGGTCCTGCACGAACTGGCCCATGCGTACCACCACCAAGTGGTAGGTCATGACCACGCGGAGTTAGAACGGCTGTTCGAGAGCGTCCGAAAATCGGGCGAGTACGATTCCGTCCTTCACATCTCGGGCGAGTTTAGGCGGGCCTATGCCTTAAATGACGATCAGGAGTATTTCGCCGAGTGCACGGAGGCCTTCTTCGGGACCAACGATTTCTATCCCTTCGTTCGTTCTGAACTCCAGCAGCACGACCCTGAGATGTTTGAGTTGCTTGAGGAACTCTGGAAGTCGAACTGAGGGTCCTCATCGCTTTTCAGCCGCGGCGCATCAGCACGGCGATGCGTGCGGCCAGGAAGCCCCAGGCGATGCCGAGGGCGAAACCGACGGCATGCGCCGCGTTCGCGACGGGTCCCACGAGCCCGGTCAGACAGAGGAAGAACCAGGCGATCATGAACGTGACGGTCTGGCGCTGTAATGACAGTCTGGACGCGGGGTTGAATTTGCCCTGCATCCAGATGTAGCCGAGCAGGCCGTAGACGACGCCGGACATGCCGCCGAAATTCGGACCGCTGATCAGATACTGGCCGAAATTCGACGTGCCGGCAAGGACCAGCACCAACATCAACAGCTTCCGGGTCCCTTTGCGCGCCTCAACCATGCTGCCCAGGTCGCGCAGCCAGAGCATGTTGAAGAGAACGTGCAGAATGCCGAAGTGCAGGAAGATGGGCGTGAAGAGCCGCCATACCTGACCGCGGCGCACCTCGGGCAGTCCTCCATTCCAGCGGAGATACTCGCCGTCGTGCTGGTATTGTGTGATGGACAGCGGCTGCACGAACCGGTCTTCGTTCCCCAGTTGGGTGAACAGGGCCGCGACGACGCTGATTCCAATCAGCGTCAAAGATACGGCGCCGAGCGGGACCGGAGGTGAGTAGAAGATCGTTCTTGTATCGATCACACGGGCCCGCCGAGGGACCGCTTTTTCACGGTCGAGCTGCTTCTGTTTGACGGCGACGCGCGACGCCTCGGTGAAGCGCGGATCGTCGGGATTCCGGCGGAACTCGTCGAGCAGAGACTTGGCCGCGTCCACATGTGCATCGTCGAGCACCCAAATCTCCCAGGAATGCTCCGGTCCCGGGTCCACCTGATTTTCAACGCCCTCGCCATAGAGAAAATCCGCAAAGCATCTCGCCTGCGTCTCATCCTTCAGATGGCCAATCGGTCGCATGCAGCCTCATGGGTACGAAGTTCACTCCGGCCGCGCTGTATCCCGGCACGTGCCGCTACATTGTAGTCGTGTGGACCGGACCCTCCAGCGAAAACTGCAAAACGGCTTCGGGGTCATCGGGCAGATCACTTGCTGAGGTCTTTCCCGCAGTGGGGGCATTGAGACGGCTTCTCGCGCTGCCAGGTATGATGATTGCGCCATCCCGATGACTTCGCTCCTGATTTGAGAGATCGTTCCCTGCGAGACTCGTGGCCCCGTCCTATTGGATCTTCGCCTTGCGAAATTGAAGCCAGACGCCGTAGTTCACGCCTTCCTCATTGTCCGCTCGCGGGCGATCCACGCGGTAGTCCTTGATTCCGAGGGCCTGCATGATTGTGCGCAGTTGCTGCTCCGTCTCAGCGGGGTCGTATTTCATTGCCTTTCCTTGCTTGCTGCGCGTCTGCTTTGCCGTCTCCAGCGGCAGGCGTTGGGGGAAACCCCGACCGATATAGGCGACGCCGCCGGGCTTGAGCACGCGGCGGACCTCGGCCAGGCCCTTCTGTAGGTCCGGCCAGAAATGAAACGAACCCCGCGAGACCACCACATCGGCGAAGCCGTCCCGGAAGGGCAGGGCACCGGCGTCCGCGCAGATCGCACTGACCCGGCCGCTGTAGCCGCCCGCCTCGGCCTTGCTGAAGAAGTAGGGGAAGAAATGCGGATTGATGTCGGCGTTGATCCAGTGAAGCTTCGTTCGTTTGCACAACTCGACAATCAGCGTGCCGGGCCCGCTGCCCAGATCGATGCCGATGCCCTCTCGATTTTCGAGAGTGAGCTTCTCAACGATCTCCTCGGCCAGCGGGGCATATACCGGAGCGAGTGTCCCCTCGGCCGCCCGGATCATGCCCTCCGCATCGGCCCTGGTATGCTTCGATTCCTCACGGCCACGCCCCGTCGCGCCGGCAGCCAGCACGACCAAGACACTCCACCACAGCGCTTTCATCATAAGCACTCCATCCGTTCAGCGAACATCAGCCCCGTGTGCCCGGGCGACTCACTCGAGCAGCGGCTTGTACTTCGTCCCGCCGGCGCTCTTTCGCGTCAGCTCCTTGTATGCATTCTCAAGGATGCCCTTTTGCAGCGGGCAGGACAGGTCGGCGTCGGAGACGATCTTGCAGAACCGTTTCTTCTGCGTCTCACGGAAATCCTTGCCTGCGACCAGGGTCGTGAAGATCTCGTACAAGGCCGCGATATACACCGCCGACAGCCGCACGGCCTGCTCATAGTAATCCACGTACTTCGGTTGTGCAACATACTCCTGGTACATCGCTGAGTCCTGCCCGTCCGCCTCGTATTCGTCCCTGGCTTCCTTGTACGGCCCGCGAATCTTGCACACCCGCAGGATCAGCAGCAGGTTATCGACCGAGTTCTCGATCTCATCCTCCGTCGGGAACGGCCCATACGTCTCGGCGAACCCGCGCTGGAGGAAATAGCGGAACCAGTCCTCCGTGTTTCGCGTCGTCAGGCGAGGCACGCAGTCCACCCACTTGCGGAAATCCTGCTTGAAGAACTCGTATCGTGATTTGTTGCGGCCACGGAGCCCTTCCCGCTCGCCGCGGTACACTTCCTCGTAGAGGAAGTAGTCCTGGAAGACCTCGCACTGGCGGTGTTTCCGGCGGTGCCGGCCGTCGCGATAGTACGGCTTGGCGATGCGGTTCACCACGGGATGGATGATCTGGTCGGCCCCAATGTGGCTGAGGTGTCCCGCGATGTAGGCGAGCCGGCGGTGGTCGGTGTCATCGAGCGTGATCTTGCCGTTTTGCCGCTGTGCGTCCTTGAAGAGGATCTCACAGAGCCGCAGGGGGAACTCGTTGGGCCTGTGCGAATGCAGGTGGTAGGACCACGGGGTGACGCCCGCCGCCTCGACGAAGCCTTCCAGCAGCATGTCCCTGCCGGACCGGGCCATGCTGGCATAGTAGTACAGGTCCGGGCCGATGCTGCCGAGGTTCATGTACGCCCGGTACGGACCGCTCGTCGCCGAGGTATCCAGCATCGTCGCGAAATCCGCCAAGTCCTGAAACCCTTTTTCCTGTAACAGCTTGATCGCCTTGTGGGCGATCACCATATGAGCAATGTTCGCCGGCATCCTTGTTCTCCTTTCGCCAATGCCATTCCTGGCATGTTTCGAGGCCTTCACCTCATAACATCCTTTTTATCGGATTCTCATCGCACGATTCTGCACAATACTGCAATGGCATTGCCGGGACGGCAGTCGGCATCCATTGCGACTATGTGCATGGTCCGCGTTTCCCTGTGATCGGAGTGCCCGCACGGCGGCTTTTTGGCTTTCCAGGGGGCATTCGTTATCTTTTAGGTGGAGATGGTATCACCGGGCGGCGGATGATAGACCGGAGCCGTTATGCACATACTCAGGCGCGTTCGTGACGGGCGCAGTGGAATCGGGGGCGAGCTGGGCTATTTTGGCCTGGGTACATGGTGGGTCTCCACCTTCTCGCCAACCGAGCGGCAGTACATGGAGGCCGCATTCGTTACCCCCGAAATGCCCCAGGGCGCACGACCCCTGACGAGAGATCGGGGCCTCGTGAATATCCAAGCAGCAGCCGTGTTGCTGGCTGCGCTGGGGGAACGCCTCAGCGACAAGCCGGAAGACAGACCCCTGGCGTCCCGCGTCCTCGCAAAGGCCGAGGACAGAGCCCTGGCGGAGAACGATATTCTCGGACTCTATCTGACCTATCATCAGATGATTCGCCTCCACTCAAAATGGAAGGACAATTTCGCTGACGCCGCGGATTTGGCGTTTGCTGCCTGCCACAAGCAGATGAGGCTGGCCCCCCAGGCTGCCGCTGCCTTCCGCGAGAAGTACCCCGATAAGCCGCTGCCGGCTCATCTGGGCTACCAGCAGGCGGCCACCATGCTCGAACAGCAGGGGGCCTACGCCCCGGCCATCGAGGTCTGCCGGCAGGCGGAATCCGAGGGCTGGAACGGCAACTGGTCCTGGAGAATCCATCGCATGGCGAAGAAACTGGCGGAACACAGCCCGGTACGACCGATCTCGCCCTCCGGAATCGGGCCCGTGTGAGCGCCAACGGCGAAGCCATTGGCGATTCCACAATCCTCGCCCCCGCTCGCGATCCAGGCCTCCTCCAGTGATATCAGTCGTTAACAGGCCGACTCAGCCACGGTCGAAAGCGAATGGTTCGTCCCTCTCTGCAGGCCGCAAAGCGAGCAGCCTGCCGGTCTGAGTTGGGCGTAAATAAGCGAAAATTTGGTGGTATGATTTGACACGCTCGGTGCGGCGTGCTATAATTGTAGTTACCGACAAACAACCAGCGTTGAATTTCGGGGCGGCAGCAAGGACAGGGTTTCTGACTTGCCGCTCGGCCCGGAAGCGCGCGAGGCGCGCAGGGTCTACGGTGAGTTGTTTGAAGAGACATTCGGTCAATCAGAGTCTTTCCGCGTTCGGAGGCCTCCGCCTGTGTACCCTCTCGGATCACCATTCGGGTCCGTGCTATCGGTGCGGCGGAGAATCCGGGGGCGGCCGCCGCTTCGCCAGGAAGGAGGAACGCCATGGAAGGAGCAATATAGCCCCGTGCTTATATGGCCCTTGTGTTGGACGTCCGAGGTTGCAACACATGGCACAGGAATTATGTATCCGTACGAAACCTTGTAGGGAGGAATACCCCATGAACAGTGTGAACCAAACCAATGCGAAACGCTTTGTGGTCCTTGCGGCGTTGCTGGGAATGCTTGCGACCGTAAGCTACGGGGCGCCCGTGGTGCTGTCGAACGGCGTGCCGGTGACCGGCGTCTTCGGCTCGGCCGGCAGCGAACAATTCTACACGATCGAAGTGCCCGCCGGACAGGATGAGCTGGAGATCAGCACCTCCGGCGGTACCGGCGACGTCGATCTGTACGTCCGCCGAGGCTCACCGCCAACGACCACCAGCTACGATTACCGGCCCTACGAGGTCGGTAACGAAGAAACCGTAACCGTGGCCAATCCGGTGCCCGGAACCTGGCACATCATGCTCCGAGGGTACACCGCCTACGCCGGCGTGACGCTCCAGGCCACCTATTCGGCCGCGATCGTCATTACCCCGCTGGCGAACGGAGTCCCGGTGCCCGGCTTGGCCGGCACCGAGGGGACCGAGAAGTACTTCCAGATCGACGTGCCCGCCGGCCAGACCAAGCTCGAGATCGCCATGTCGGGCGGCACCGGCGACGCCGACCTCTACGTCAAGCTCGGGGCCCTGCCGACAACATCGAGCTACGACTACCGCCCCTTCCTGTTCGGCAACAACGAGACGGTGACGATCAACAACCCGGCGGCCGGGACCTGGTACATCATGATCCGGGCCTACAACGCCTACACGGGCCTGACCTTGCTGGGCAGCTACGGCGGCGGGGTCGGCACCTTGCTGGAGAACGGCGTGCCCGTCCCCAATCTCTCGGGCTCGGCAGGCGGCGAGAAGATCTACCGCATCGACGTGCCGGCCGGCCAGACCAATCTTGAGATCAAGATCTCCGGCGGCACGGGCGACGCCGACCTCTACGTCAAGTTCGGCTCGCGTCCGACGATCTCCGACTACGACTACCGCCCCTTCCTGGCCGGAAACGACGAGACGGTCACCGTCAGCGCTCCGACCGGCGGGACCTGGTACATCATGGTCCGGGGCTACAGCGCCTACGCCGGCGTGACCCTCGTGGCCACCTACGGAGGTGTTTTCACTCTGCAGGACGGGGTGCCGATCCCCAACCTCTCCGGCGGGCTGAACAGCGAGAAGTTCTACAAGCTCGATGTCCCCAGCGGCCAGAGCAACCTGCTGTTCCGCACCAGCGGAGGCACGGGCAACGTGGACGTGTACATCCGCCGCGGCGCCCAGCCGACGACGTCCACGTGGGACCATCGGCTGATGCTGCCGGGCAACAATGAAAGCGTCAATATCGGCAATCCGCAGGCCGGGACCTGGTACGTCATGCTTAAAGGCACCCAGGCATACAACGGCGTGACGCTCGAAGGGGATTACTCTCTTGGCGGAAAGGTCATCCTGCTGTCGAATAACGTTCCGGTGCCGGACATCGCCGGTCCGGCCAGCAGCGAACAGTTCTACAAGATCGAAGTGCCCGGCGG